>DAOOIV010000026.1 GCA_035384605.1 Phycisphaerae bacterium | reverse complement strand
GCTGCCTCTTGTAGTCCTTCATCTGGATGCCGAGGTTCTTCTTCTGCTCGTCGGTGAGATGCATCCGGCGGCTGAACCACTTGGTATCGATGACCACGCCTTCCTCGCCGGCGGGCAATTCCAGCGAATCGTTCTTCACGTCCTCGCCGGCCCGGCCGAAGATGGCGTACAGCAGTTTTTCCTCGGGGGACAGCTCGCTCTTGCTCTTCGGGCTCACTTTGCCCACCAGGATGTCACCGGGCCCGACGCGTGTGCCGATCCGGACGATCCCGTTCTCGTCAAGGTTGGCCAGGGCCTTCTCCGAAACGTTCGGGATATCCCGGGTAAACTCCTCGCGGCCCAGCTTGGTCTCGCGAATCTCGATGTCGTACTCGTCGATATGGATGCTGGTGAAAACGTCGTCCTTGAGAAGACGCTCGCTGATCAGGATGGCGTCCTCGAAGTTGTACCCGTCGAAAGTGATGAACGCGACCAGCACGTTACGACCGAGCGCCAGCTCACCGTTCTTGCAGGCGGGGCCGTCGGCGATGATGTCGCCGGCCTTGACCTTTTGTCCCAAAGATACGATCGGTTTCTGGTTGAGGCAGGTTCGCTCGTTCAGGCCCTGGAACTTCCGGAGAATGTACTCGTCGGTCCCGTCAATCTCGATGCGCGTGGCGTCGACGGCGGTCACCGTGCCGCCGCGCGATGCCCGCACGACCATGCCGCTGTTCAGCGGCACGAGCTTCTCCATGCCCGTGGCCACGATCGGCGGCTCGCACCGCAGCAGAGGCACCGCCTGACGCTGCATGTTGGAGCCCATGAGGGCGCGGTTGGCGTCGTCGTGCTCCAGGAACGGGATGAGTGCCGCAGACACGCCGACGACCTGTTTCGGTGAAATGTCAATGTAGTCGATCTCGTTCGAATCGACCATCGCCAGTTCGCCGTTGACCCGGGCGAGAACCGGGCCCGGAACGACTTTGCCGGTCTGAGGTTCCACCGACTCGGGCGGGGCGAGGACCGCACGCATCTCCTCGTCGGCTCGCAACATCGCAACATCGCCGTTGACCTTGCCTTTTTCAACCTTCCGGTAGGGAGTGACCAGGAAACCGTAATCGTCAACCGTGCTGTAGATGCTCAGCGAGGCAATCAGGCCGATGTTCGTCCCTTCCGGGGTCTCGATCGGGCAGATACGGCCGTAATGGCTGATGTGCACGTCGCGGACCTCAAAACCGGCCCGCTTGCGATTCAGCCCCCCCGGCCCCAGGGCCGAGAGCCGTCGCTCGTGCGTGAGCTGACTGAGCGGGTTGGTCTGGTCAACCACCTGCGACAGCTCGCCCCGGCCGAAAAAGAACTCGATGCTGGAGGAGATGCTCTTGGAGTTGACCAGTTCCGCGATGCGGCCGAGGTTGTCGGGATCCTTGAGGCTCATGCGCTCCTGAACGGTGCGACGGAGCTTGAGAAAGCCCTTGCGCATCTCCTCCGCGGCCAACTCGTCAATGGTGCGGAGACGGCGATTCCCAAGATGATCGATATCGTCAACCTCATAAGCGCTCTCACCGCTTCGCAGCAGCAGGATGTAACGGAGCGAGTTGACGACGTCTTCGACCCGCAAGGTCATCTCCGTCTCAGGCACGTTCTGATTGAACTTGCGGTTCAAGCGGAAGCGCCCGACCTTGCCCAGACGATAACGGTTCTCGTCGAAGAACTTCTCGTGGAAGAGCTTCTGGGCTTTCTCCAACTGCGGGGGGTTGCCGGGCCTCAACTTCGCATAGATCTTCAGCAGGGCGCTCTCATAGTCGTGGCACCCGTCCTCCGCCATGGTGTTGAGAATGAGCGGATCCGGAACCTGCTCGATGACCGAGACCGATTTCACGCCGGATTTCTGGAGACGCTGAACGGCGTCCCCGATCTGGCAGCCGCCTTTGACCAGCACTTCGCCGCTTTCCTCGTCCACGATGTCGCTGACCGCGTACATGTCGGGCCTCAGGCCGCCCGCCTTCACGTTCTTAATCTTACTGTCATAGAACGTCTTGATGATCGCCTCGTTGCTGGCGTACTCCGGACCCATTGCCCTGAGGAATGTGGTCGCCGCGATCTTGGCCGACTGGTCGATGCGCACCGCGAGGACGTCTTTCTTGGTGACGTTGATTTCGATCCAGCTTCCGCGCTCCGGGATGATGCGGCATCCGTGGAGGGCACGGTCGCCCTCCGCCTGGGCTTTGATAAAATCAACGCCCGGACTACGGTGGAGCTGATTGACGATAACACGCTCCGCACCATTGATGATGAACTCGCCGCCCCCCATCATGACGGGCAGCTCACCCAGATAAATGGCGTCCTCGCTGATCTCGTCCCGGTCCTTGCGAACCAGCCGAACGTGAACACGGAACGGCATCCCGTAGGTCAGCCGGAGCTGACGACATTCATCCGGCGTGTAGCGCGGCTTGCTCAAGTCATAGTAGACGTACTCCAGGGACATGCTCCCGTCGTAGCTCTGGATGGGAAACACCTCCCTGAGAAGGGCTTCCAGGCCGATGTTTTGACGCTGGTCCGGCGGAACATCCTGTTGCAGGAATCTCGCATAGGACTCGGTCTGAATGCTGGTGAGCGAAGGTACCGGCATCGTATCGCCGAGCCGACCGAAATTCCGCACTTCCTGGGGAGTAAGCATACCGGTTCGTCCTTTCCTGCGGCCAAAGGTAAAGCCGCACGCCTGGCACCCGTTGCGGGACGCCAGCCGTCATCATCCGACCTACGCCGATTCGTCTTGCGAGAAGGCGACCTCGCCCTTCGCGCCTAACGCATCATGCCTCACACAGTCTTCAGGACGGAGAACCCAACGCGAGGCCATCTGTTCGACTGACGGTCCTGCCCCCACCGGGTCCCGTTTGCCCGGCGCGTCAGCCGATCTCGCCTCACGGAGGAGGGATTATGATGAAAATTCAGGTCCAACCCGATAGACCTCATGGCACCGCGCATCCGTGGGAAAGCCCAGAGTCACGGTTCACGCCACTTCCCCCGCGCCCGATACGCGCGCACCTTCACCTTCGTAGCTCAAAGGCATTCTATCGCTGGGCATGCTGTCTGCCAAGCCCATTTCCCGATAAGCCCTACCGTGGCTAGGCCCCCCACCGCAACCGGGAGACCCTTGACCACGAAACCTCCGAGATCTTGGTGCGGCCACACCAACCCCAGCTCACCGCCGGGCGGTGCGACAAACCTACCGGCTTCTCGGCTCAAGACCCTTAACAATCATAATACTGAGGATTTCGTAAGGTCTTGTTATCACTTGACTTCGACAACAGCACCGGCTTCTTCAAGCTCCTTCTTGAGCTTCTCGGCCTCTTCCTTCGATACGCCTTGCTTGACCGGTTTTGGAGCGCCCTCGACCAAGTCCTTAGCCTCCTTGAGACCCAGATTGGTAGCCGCCCGGACGACCTTGATCACATTGATTTTCTTGTCGCCGCCGCTCTTGAGAATGACGTCGAAGGCGGTCTTTTCCTCTGCCGGAGCCGCCGCACCCTCGCCGCCGGCGCCGGCGGCACCGGCGACGATCATTGCCCCGCCGCCGGCCGGCTCGATCCCATACTTCTCCTTCAAGCAGTCCACCAGTTCCTGGGCCTGCTTGAGGGTCAATCCCGCGATTTTCTCCGCCAGCGCAACCGTTTCAGCGCTGAATCCCTTTGCTGGTGCATCCGCCATGGTATCCAGAACTCCCGTCATCACAGTGCAGTCCGCCGATCAACCTGATAGGTGACATCCCGTTGATGTCATTTAACCCGCCGAGCGGGCCAATCCGCAGCAACCGGCTGCTGCTGACAATCTCTTTGCTCGTGCTCTCTCCCAGGTTCCACAAAGCCGTTGTCGTCCTGCTTGCCTCTCAAGCCTTACTGACTACCCTCTTGTTTGTCCGCAATCGCCTTGAAGCAACCGGCCAGACGCCCACCCGGTCCGCGGATACAGCCTGCAAGCCGCCGGCCGGGACTGGCGATCAGCATCGCGATTTCCGCCAGCAAGTCTCCGCGGCTCTTCATCTGCGACAGCCGCTCGATATCGAGCAGATCCGGGTCGCCTTCCAGAATGCCTTTCTTCAGCTCGATCGCCGGGTATTTCTTCTTCAATTCGACCAACGCCTTGGCCACGTCGATGATCGACTCGCCCCCCACCACCAGGGCACACGGCCCCTCCAGCGCGCTGGCCAGCGGGGCCAGGGGCCCGTCAGCGAGCGCGCGCCGGGCCAGGCTGTTCTTGACCACGTGGAGCGAAATCTTCATCGAACGAAGCTCGCCGCGAAGCTTGTTCGTCGAAATGGCATCGAGGCCGATGACGCTGACCACGCACGCGTTGGCCAGATTGGCGTAACGGCCCGCATACTCACAGGTGATGAGATCCTTAGTCGCCTTGCTCATGTTGGTTGCCCTTGTATCTGTCCGCCGGTCCTAAGGCCGGCACATAGTCGTCCATACGAGTCCGTGACCCCGCGTATCAACCGACGTCCAGGGTTACCGAGGGCGTCATGGTCGCCGTCAGGCAGACACGTTTGAAATACTGGCCCTTCGATGTCGCCGGTTTGCTTCGGCGTATGTGGGCGATGAATGCCTCGATGTTCTCCACGAGGTCTTGATCGGGAAAGCTCACCTTGCCGACCGGAGCGTGGACATTGCCGCCCGCATCGGTGCGAAACTCGACCTTGCCGGCGCTGTACTCTCGAACGGCTTGCTCGATATCCGGCGTCACGGTGCCCGACTTGGGCGAGGGCATCTTGCCTTGTGGGCCCAGAACCCGGCCCAACTTGCCGACCTTGCCCATGACCGCCGGATGAGCAACAGCTACGTCGAAGTCAGTCCAACCGTCGTTGACCTTCTTGATCAGTTCGTCGGCTCCGGCGTCGACCGCTCCTGCGGCCTTGGCCTTCTCAGCCATGTCGTCCGGACAGAACGCAATGACTCGCTTGGATTTGCCGATGCCCTTGGGCAATGAGACGGCTCCCCGTAGAGCCTGGTCGGCCTGGCGAGGGTCGACGCCCAACCAGCAGACCAGTTCGACGGTCTGATCGAATCCTTTGGGTTTCTTCCGGCCCTTGTAGTCCTTCTTCTCGGGTCTGGCCGCGGCCATCGACTTGACCAGCTTCACCGCCTCCGGAATGGAGAGACGGGCCGCGTTGCCCCGCGTCTCCAACTGAAGCTTATATCTGGCACTTTGCCTCGGCATATGACTGCCTCCCACTGAAAAACCGACTCGGGCCCGTGGTCAGGCCCTGTATCAACAACGCGGGGGCGTATCCGCTGCCCCGCCACGATGCCGCCGTCCCTCGAACCGCGAGCGGACGGCCGCTTTGCCCGTCAACCCTCTACGATCTCGATGCCCATCGAACGAGCAGTACCGGCAATGATCCGATCGGCATGCTCAAGATCGAACGCGTTGAGATCCTTGGCCTTGCGCTCGCTGATCTTGCGGATCTGAGACCATGTGACCTTGCCGACCTTCTCTTTGTTGGGCGTGCCGCTGCCTTGGGCGACGCCCGCGGCTTCCTTGAGCAGAACGGCAGCCGGCGGGCTTTTCACCACAAAAGTGAAAGTCTTATCCTTGTAAACGGTAATCTCGACGGGCACGATCATGCCGTTCAACGCGCCCGTCTGGGCGTTGAACTGCTGAACGAACTGCCCGATGTTCACGCCGTGCTGACCCAGAGCCGGACCGATCGGCGGCGCGGGCGTCGCCTTTCCCCCCGGGGCCTGCAGTTTGATCTTGACAAGAACTTCCTTGGCCACGTTATCAACCTCTCCAGCGGTTCAGATCCCCACCGACCGGACCCCACTGTGTCATCCGACCGTCTAAGGCGGACCGCAACCCAAGCCTACTGCCATCCAGAAACATGTGCGCAAGACGCACAATGTCTGGCCGCAAGGTTCTAAATCTTCTCCAACTGCCAGTACTCGACGTCCACCGGCGTTGACCGCCCGAAAATCGTCAGCAGCACCGTCACGATGCCCTTGGTCTCGTCGATGCTCTCGACCGTGCCCTCAAAGTTCTGGAACGAGCCTTCCTTGATCTTAACCTTGTCGCCCTGGGCGAATTCGAGACCCTGCAGCGAAGCCTCATCATCCGGCTTGGCCGCCGCCAGCAGCATCATCTCGACGTCGTGGTCCTTCATGCTCGTCGGCTTGCCGTCCGAGCCGATAAAATCGCCGACCCCCGTCGTCTCTTTAACCAGGAACCAGATGTTCTCAGGAATGGTTCCGTCCGCTTCCGTCGCCATCTCGACGAACACGTAGCCGGGGTAGAGCTTCTTCTCGATGATCTTCACCTGGCCGCCCTTCATCCGCTTTTCCTTGGCGGTGGGTACCAGGATTCGGCCGATGCGGTTCTGCAGATTCTCGATCCGCACTTTGCGCTCGAGGGTTTCGCAGACCTGATCCTCCTTGTTGCTGGCCACGCGCAGGACGTACCACTTCATGCCGGGTCGGGTCGGCTCGACACCCTTGACCGCAGTCGTGGACTCGCTTGCCGGCGAGACATGATCCGGCGTGCCTCCGCCTCCGCCTGCGGCCTGACTTGCGTCCTTGTTGTCCGTCTCCGGACCGCTCATGATCCACTCCCGAACAGGCGGCTCAGCGCGGGCGCTCCCTTAAGCACACCGATGGCCTGGAAAAACACCATGAAGAACACGTCCCACACAAACAGGAAAACCCCGAGCACTACTACCGTGAAAATCACAACCTTCGTCGAACGGGTGAGCTCCTTGCGGGTCGACCAGCGCACTTTCTTCATTTCGCCCTCGGTGGCAATGAAAAAGTCGTTGGCCTTCCTCGACAGCCCCGTCAGCCAGTATACCAGGACGCCCATCGCAATAATGAAGCCGGCCGGCACACCGTATTGAATGGGCAGCCTGTAGGGCCCGCTCAGCCCGGAATTCTCGATCTGGTTCATCAGGGCATAAGCCCCCCATACCGCAAGAATACCGATGCCAATCGCCGTACCGATGCGGGTGTAGTATCCCTGCCCGGGCTTGTACAGTCGCAGGGCAAAGCCGCCCCCCGCCGGTCGTTCAATCGTCGGGCGCTGTTGAGCCTGTTCCTCCCGCGATTCCTGTCTTACAACTTCGTCGCTCACCGGGGACTCCTCTTGCCCGCGCTACCAGTTAGTCGATCCACTCGCCATCCTGCTTCGTTCTCGCCCCGCGCCCCGAGTCGCAACCACCCGATCACCCGACCCTTGACGCACAGGAGTGGAGGGACTCGAACCCCCAACCGCCGGTTTTGGAAACCGGTGCTCTAGCCAATTGAGCTACACTCCTTGGCAGACCGGCCGAAAGGTCCCGAAACGTCAGCGGTCCCCATTTCCCGGCACGGCTCGGGCAGCCGCGAAGACAACCGGCTGCCCACGCCGTTACTTCCGTTTCACCTTGTGCACCGTCCGCTTACGGCTCCGCGGGCAGTACTTCTTCAGCTCCAGCTTGGGAGTGCCCCCCTGCACGTTTACCGACGTGCGGTAGTTCAGGTCACCGCACTCTGAACACTGAAGCCAGACATACTCTCGCTTTACTGCCTTCGCCATAGCGCCTCATCCCAGAGACAACGGCGAAGGCCGGTTGCCACCGGCCTCCGCCCAACAACTGTCGATCCATCACACCGCTTGCCCCCGGAACGCCCCAGGCGGCGAAACATCGGTGCTATTCGAGAATCTTGGTCACCACGCCCGATCCGACGGTTCGACCACCCTCGCGAACGGCAAACCGCAGACCTTCTTCCATGGCGATCGGCTTGCCCAACTCGACCTTCAGAAGAACGTTGTCGCCGGGCATGCACATTTCAGCCCCGCCCAGCAGCGTCAGACCGCCGGTCACGTCCGTCGTCCGGAAGTAGAACTGCGGACGGTAGCCGCTGAAGAACGGCGAGTGGCGGCCGCCTTCTTCCTTCGTCAGGACGTACACCTGAGCCTCGAACTTGGTATGCGGCGTGATGGTGCCAGGGGCGGCCAGCACGTGGCCTCGCTCAAGCTCATCCTTTTCAACACCACGCAGCAACAAGCCGACGTTGTCCCCTGCTTGCCCGTACTCCAGCGTCTTGTTGAACATCTCCACGCCGGTGACGGTCGTCTTCCGGGTCTCGCCGAGACCGACGATCTCGACCTGGTCGCCGACCTTGACCTTGCCGCGCTCGATACGGCCGGTGCCGACCGTGCCGCGCCCCTTGATGCTGAACACGTCCTCAACGGGCATCTGGAACGGCTGGTCAACGTCACGGACGGGCTCCGGAATGAACGAGTCAATCGCGTCCAGCAGCTCCTGGATGCACTTGGTCTTCTCGGGATTATCCGGGTTGAACAGGGCCTCGCTGGCCGAGCCTTTGATAATCGGCGTCTCATCACCCGGGAAATCATACTTGCTCAGCAACTCGCGGACTTCCAGCTCCACCAGCTCGAGCAACTCGGCGTCGTCAACCAGATCGACCTTGTTCAGGAAGACCACCACGGCCGGCACGTTCACCTGGCGGGCCAACAGAATGTGCTCGCGGGTCTGGGGCATTGGTCCGTCAGCCGCCGACACCACCAGAATGGCCCCGTCCATCTGGGCCGCGCCCGTGATCATGTTCTTGACGTAGTCGGCGTGTCCCGGGCAGTCCACGTGGGCGTAGTGTCGCTTCTCGGTCTCGTATTCGACGTGCGAAGTGGCGATGGTCAAGATCTTGCTGGCGTCTCGACGGCCTTCCTTTTCGGACGCCTTGGCAACTTCGTCGTAGCTCTTGAAGGTTGCCAGTCCCTTCTTTGCCTGCACGGCCGTCATCGCCGCCGTCAAGGTCGTCTTGCCGTGGTCGACGTGCCCGATGGTCCCAACGTTCACGTGCGGTTTCGTGCGTGAGAAAACGCCTTTGGCCATGAATCAACTCCTTCAGTTCTGCAATCGTATCCGGCGCCTATCGCGTCGAATGAACCGGCAACCAGGCAACGATCCGACAGGCCGTTCCTGTCTTTGCCCCAAAAATACTTCCCAACGTCTATTACCGTCACCGATCCGCGGATGCATGCGGAACAAAGAGAATGCATCACTTTGCCCGCCAAGCCCTCACGCATCCGCCGGGAGGCGTCCCATCCCGTGCCGCCCTCCGTCTGGCATAAAGCTGCTGATGGGGGTTGAACCCATGACCTCGTCCTTACCAAGGACGCGCTCTACCACTGAGCTACAGCAGCGGGCGTCTCTCGGTTCGTCACGCGTCGCAGCCCACGCCAGGCAGACCCACAACCCGGACAAACCGCGGGCATACCGTCTCTGGTATGCACTAGGTGCCGGAGTCCGACAAGTATACGGCTTCCGCAGCTTCTGTCAAACAAGCAACCCGCTCCCTCCACGCGGTCTTCGGGGAAGGCTTTGCCCGCTCCAAGCCGGTCCATCGGACCCCGAAAGCATGAGGCATCGCAGTAACCTATTGTCAAAAAAGATTTTATGTCTAATAAGACCGTTCCGCTAGGACTGGAAAAACGCTAACTGCAACCTCCTGACGACTTATCGGACAAGAACAGTGCTCAACAAAAGCGCCGGAATCAGTCTGCGGCTGACCACCTGATGGATTGAACAAAGGCGAGCCGCCTCCAGCGCTGACCTGCGGCCTTAACCACCCGGTCACAGCATCGCCCCGACCGCAGTCGGCTCAGAACAATACGGGCCGATCAACCGCATCACCATTGTTCAGAACCTCCAATGTTCTCTGCGACATTGCCCAATCCTTGCGCCGAGTGCGCCAGATTCGCAGGATACGGCCTGGCAGCAAGTATCGTAGGGAAAGTGACGGCGTCATCTCCACAACCGCAAAATCACCGGCCCGGCCAAGACCGGCGGACCTGGCGTGTGGAAGAACTTGTCCAGCGTAGGCTGTGGCTTGTTGCGCGCAACGATCTTGAGGCTGTTGACCCCCGGCTTCAATCGGCCTGTCACGAGGAGCCTGTACGGCGGCCAGTGATCGACCTGCGGCGAGGAATCGTTGACCACCACTTCACAGAGATTGACGACTTGGCCTAAATCCAGCATTGCGGACATTCGCGCCTGATCGGCAGACAACTCAAACGTGGTCTCGTAAATCCGTTCACCCCCGGGAGAAGCCGATACCTGCTCGGCAAGAGCACCAACCTGCAACTCACCATCGATCGTCCATGGGCCGCCAAGCCGCACGTTGCTCGGCTGCCGTGGTATCGTTGCGATGATCGCTTCGGCAAGCCCCCGAGGTGCCGCCCCGCTGCCGGGATCTCCGACCAACACCCTGCCCTGCTCCTCAGGCAGCTTCACAGCCCTCAAGGCCTCCCGTGAACCCGGCTCGACGTCGCGACCGGGCATCAGGACAACGATGCGAAAACCCATGCCGGTCAGGGTCTCCACGACCTCCGTCACGATCTGCCGGAACGACTCGGCCGATACCGCCACGCATCCTTTGTCCGTCGATGGTGCGTACGAGAACGCCGGAAAGACCATTCCGCCCCTCTCTACGGCCAGTTGTTCCGCCCCCCGCATGATCGACTGCCTTGACTGAGGTGACTCGGCCGCGGCAACAAGCGGCCAGTAGACGATGGGAGCTTTGTCGAAGCGCTCACACCACTGATACGGCAACTGATGGCAGTATCGAACCCCACTCCCCTCCCCTGAATCGCCGGGCCACTCGATTCCCGTCCGCTTCTGCCCGTAAGAGCTATCTCCCAGGGCCTCAGCCACCTCACGAGCAAGACCTTCCAGGATGGCCTCCGTTCCCCTACGTCCGTAAGTCTTGTTGGCCCAGACGCGCGGATCGGCGCCGTAAACGCCGTAATACTCCTTTGTCGGTATGAACTGGTAAGGCTCCGCCACCTTCTCCCCGGCCGGTTTGACGCCCTCCGGCAGCGGCGGCAGGCGAGTGAGGTCTACCAGTCCCGGCCTCAGTACCATGAGCAGTGACGTTTCCCACGCCGCCGCGTGATCACCGGCGGGCATGCCTCGGACCACCTGATTCTCGCTGGCCGAGATGACCTTCATCCTGCCTCGTTGATTGAACTTCTCGGCCAGCTTGGGAACCACGCCCGGATAGTGCCCCGACAAATGCACCGCGACTTTGAAACCCAGACTCTCGAGATGGTTGAGCAGCTCCTCCATCTGCCTCTGGTAGAGCTTCTCATCGATGGTCACCGTCCCTCGCGGATAAAGTCGCGGGTCAAACGGCGTCGAGCCGCCCGGACCTGTCCACACCGTCGGAAAACAGATTCCACCGAGCATCTTCGCGGCCATCTGACCGAGCGTCTCGGCCTTGAGTGCATCCAGCCCACAGGCATTCTGCTCGCCGTGCCACTCGGGAATCCCCGTCGGCAGATACGCGACCGGACACTCGACCACGGCCTGCTTCAACTGTTCCGGAGTCATCTTCTCATAAAGGTATTGATCGCCGTCCGTCACCGCACATGCTCCCAGAATCGTCGCAACGACCACGAGCAATTGAAACATGATTGCTACCTCCCGCACGCTCAAGCCCGACAGCATACCAGTCAGGTGCCAAGGTGCCCAGCCCGGCGTCCTGCGACCGATTGCATCTTCATCACGCCTTTGGCAGGGTGGTTCCCGCAGGCGTACCCGCAAGCAACCCATGCGTTAGTCAACCGCAACCTCGATGCGTTGTTCGGTATCAGGAAAGCACTGGCCAAGAAGCGCGATCGGCGAGAAAAGCAACCACATGACCCGCCACTGCCAGGCGAGAACCCGATCCATAAACGGGCTGCGGATTCTCCTGTCGATCAGAGCCGGTGGGTATGGAGACTTCTTGAAGCCCGTCGTTTTCCGGCGAACCGCAAGGATCTGATTGAGAGAAGCGAACGGAACCAGCCTGATCAGATGATTCGTCTGATCGACGGGCATCGTCCTGCCACACCGCGAGAGCACCATCGAGGCGAGTCCAAACGGAACCGAGACGACCAGGAGATGCAGACCCCATCCAAGCGAAGCCAAGACGGCGGCGAAACAGACCAACAGCATCGCGGCTACCAACTGTCTCCACGACCACGTACGTCGCCGTTCAACGCGAACAGACGCATCTGATTTCAGGATCAGCACCAGGCGTTGAAAGTAATCCCACTGCGCTCCGGAGAGAACAACCTTGTGGTCTTTGCAGTCGTCATAGTGAAACCAGAGCTCATGTGCGATTCGTTTCACAGTCTCGTCTTTGGTCTTGGCAGATAACTCGGTGAGCTGATCGTCGAATGCGAAAGCCGAGATCTTCTCGCCCAGGTAGTCCTCGACGACCACTGCCATTCTATCTCGTGTGTCGCGGTCGATCATCATGACCTCCGTTCCGTGTGAGACAGATATCACACGCAGAAGTGCAAGTCCAGACGTGAAAGCCGCAGGTATGTGTTCGAAACACAGACTAATCGGCCGCGTTCGGAGCACGCCCTACCATGAGAAACCGATCTTCGCGATCACGGGGCGGTGATCGGACCCCCGGCCCTGGCCGACGCGGCAATCCGAGCACGCCAGGCCGCCGCCCAGGTAGATGTGGTCAAGCCGCAGACCCGGGACATATCGAAAGACTGAGTTCACCGGCCAAGTCGACCCTCGCCCCCAGCCCCCCTGATCGAACGCTTCAATCAGCCCCAATCGCCGCAGAGCCGCCGCCTGCGGGGTGCGCTCGGTGAAGTTGAAATCTCCCGCAAGAATGAATGGTCGCGACTCTCCCGCCAGATGGGCGAGCAGATCGGCGAACTGCAGTCGAGTCTCGGTCGTGTACTCCAGCCCGATCGGCGGCAACAGATGGACGTTGTAGATGGCCACCGGCCGATGGGAGATTTCGACAACTGCCCGAATCTGCGGCAGAGAGGATACTCCCAGCGGCATGTCCAGTTCCGGCTCGCTGATGAACGGCCGACTGGAGTAGATCGCCGCGCCAAACGAGTCCTCACGACAGACATGACACTCGTAAGGGTATTCTTGCCCCAGCGATGCTCGCAGCACTTCGTGCCAGTGGTCCGTGTACTCCTGCAGGAACACGATGTCTGCGCCGGAAGCTCGGATTTCCTCGACCAGCGGGGCGCTGTTCCTGTTGACCATGAGGAGGTTGACGCTCGCGACCGTGACCACCTCGCCGACCAGAGATGGCCGAGTCTTGGGACGATACGTCCACACCGCCGGCCCCAGTGTCCACAGAAACAAAGGAATCGTCGCGGCAAACAGCCGCCACTGGCGGGTGTGCAGCGAGACGACGGCCACAATCACCAGCAACAGGCCCAGATGAAACTCGAACACCCGGACCATGAACGCGATCAGCGAGACCGCCACATACGCCTGCGAGGTCTCGCGGAAATCCTGCGGCCAAAGAAACGCGAAGACCACGGCAGCGTACGACCCGATCACCAACAGCCACGCCTCGCGGCGAAGGGCACGCTTACGTTGCCGCCAGGAAGGAAAAAGAATACGACGGACCAGCGACGGCTCCGCCTCGGCGTTTTGCTCAATCCCAGGCTTGCTCTCCGACCGTCCGGCATCCATGAGGGCAAGGATAAACAAGACGGACTGCCGAAGGCAACTGCCCGTGAGGCCACGGTAACGGCAAGCCCCGCCAAACCTCGGCCTGCCGTGCCTCCCTGCAAATGATTGTCTTGGAGGAGGCGTATTGGTAGGATGATCAGCAGAGATTTGTACGATACGAGCGTTGCGTTGGCGTGCAAAACGATGACCGCCACGACGGGGGCCCTTCCATGGCAAACG
The DNA here is from genome assembly GCA_035384605.1 of Phycisphaerae bacterium. Taxonomy (NCBI): domain Bacteria; kingdom Pseudomonadati; phylum Planctomycetota; class Phycisphaerae; species Phycisphaerae bacterium. The sequence continues at coordinate 37,318 of DAOOIV010000026.1, read as the reverse complement.
TGAAAGAACAGCTCCGAGAACTGCTGGATCGCCTGCCCGATGACTGTTCAATCGAGGACGTCCAGTACCAGCTCTACGTGATGGAGACCATTCAAAGACGAATCGAGCTGGCCGAGAAAGGCGAGGTTGTCAGCCAGGCTGACGCCGAGAAGAGGCTCGACAAGTGGATCACGAAGTAGTCTGGCTCAAAGCGGCCCTTGACGATCTTGATGATATCGCCGAGTACGTTGCTGCGGACTCACCCGCATACGCCTCCGTGGTCGTGTCCAAGATGCTTGCTCAAGCAAGGGAATTGGCTGGCTTCCCGCAACTGGGCCGTTGTGTTCCCGAGTGGAACAGGCCGGACGTACGCGAACGTATCGTGTACGGATACAGGCTCATCTACCGAATCGTCGGCGACCTGGTCATCATTCTGGCGGTGATTCACGGTTCGCGCCGTCTGTTAGACAATCTGCAGGACCGACCTCATTAGTCCAAACGGCGCACGAACAGAACCGCGGAGCACGATGCGCACATCCTGGAACGGCGGAGGCCACCTGCAGCAACAAAGAAAAGGACACCGGCCTCCGGGGAACGACTCCCCGAAGGCCGGCAATGCATATCAGAACGACTCGCACAACCGAACAGTCCAGGGCGGACCGCCTTTTTGCGGGCCGCAACCCAAACGTTCTGCGATCCAGAAACATGCGCAAGCCGCACACATATCCGGCCGTAAGGTTCTAATGGTCGAACAGGCCAATAGACTAACAGACCAACAGACCAACATACCAACATACCAACGGACTGCTCTACTTCTTGTTCGCGTCGTAGGCCCAGGCCAGCCACTCGAGGGCGATGGCCATGTCGGCCGGCTCAACGGTTGGGCCGCCCCAGAAGCGGAAGCCCGGAGGCGCATCCCGGTAGGCACCGAAATCCTTGGCGACCCCTTCGCTGTCGAGCGCCGAGACCACCTTCTTGCACCACGCGGCCTGATCCTCGGGACTGAGCTTCCTGAACCACTCGGCCGTGATCTTGAGGCAAATCGAGGTACAGCTTCGGATCTCGGGCTTGACCGGCAGGAAGTCAATCCAGTCATGCCTGCCCACGAATTCTGCGACCGCCTCCAGATTGGCCTGGCTCTTGGCAAAGCAGGCCTGCAAGCCGGTCCTACCTCCGAAGCTGAGGTTCCTGGCAAAGTTGAGACCGTCAATGTAGTCCTCGACACAGAGCATCGACGGAGTGTTGATCGTGTCGCCCTGGAAAATGCCGGCGCTCAGTTTGCCGCCCTTGGTGAGGCGGAAAATCTTGGGCATCGGCCACGGGGGCGAATAGGACTCCAGCCGTTCGACCGCTCGGGGAGAGAGTACGAGCATGCCGTGGGCCGCCTCCCCGCCGAGGCATTTCTGCCACGACCAGGTGATCGCATCCAGCCGCTCCCAAGGTACGGGCATCGCGAAGACCGCGCTGGTGGCGTCACATAGGGCCAGGCCCTTGCGATCGACCGGTGGGGCCGCGTCATCAGGCATCTTCACACCGCTGGTGGTACCGTTCCAGGTGAAGACCACATCGGTATCCCAGTCAACCTCCGCGAGGTTGGGAATCTCGCCGTAAGGAGCCTTCATGACCTTGGCGTTCAGCTTGAGCTGCTTGTTGATGTCCGTCACCCAGCCCTCGCCGAAGCTCTCCCAGGCCATGGCTGTGACCGGCCTGGCCCCCAGCAGGCTCCACATGGCGCATTCAAACGCGCCCGTGTCGCTCCCTGGGATAATCCCGATCAGATAATCGGCCGGGATGGCCGCCACCTCCCGGGTCAGCTCAAGAGCCTGTTGAATACGGGCTTTGCCGGGCTTCGAGCGATGAGAGCGGCCCGTCAGGGCCCCCGTAAGAGCATGGACGCTCCAACCCGGACGCTTGCAGGTGGGACCGGAGCTGAAATTCGGTGTACTCGGTTTTTTGTCAGGTTTGTCCACAACTGTTCTCCAGGTGCAAATGACCTCCGCTTCCGCAAAACAGCGGGCAAAAAGGTTACCCAAAAAGCTTGATCACTTCAACATCAGGGTAGCATCGACCCTCGTTGGCGGGTCCAGAGATGAATGATGACGGTAGAATTGAGAATGGGGCATGCTTTGTCGTCGCTCAGCCCCCCGCCGGTAAGCTTCGGAAGCATCGGCGAACCCGCATGAAACACCTGATTCACACGTGTCTTTCAACGCCTTTGCGGCGTTTTTTATGCAAGTGGGGATTCTACTTGGCCGCCGCCCAGCGGACGGCATTGCGGAGCACCCGCCGGACGTCGGGGTTGTGGTAAATCGGCAGGGTCTCGTGGCCGGGGCGGAAGTAGAAGACCCGGCCTTTGCCTCGCTTCCAGCAGCAACCGCTGCGAAACACCTCGCCGCCCTCGAACCACGAGATGAAGACCAACTCGTCGGGCGCGGGGATCTGAAACCACTCGCCGTACATCTCAGTCTGGGGTAGTTCGATCTTCTCGTCGATACCGCCGGCGATCGGGTGGGTCGGATCGACCACCCACAAGATCTCTTTCTTGTTGTCCACCCGCCACTTGAGCCCGCACGGAGTGCCCATCAGCCGCTGAAAAGGCTTGGAGTAGTGTGCCGAGTGCAGCGCGACAAACCCCATTCCGTTCCAGACCCGCCCCAGCACTCTCTCGACGACGGCATCCGGCACTTCGTGATGTCGCATGTGCCCCCACCAGACGAGTACGTCCGTGACCGCCAGAACGTCGTCCGTCAACCCGCATTCCCGATCCCGCAGTGTGGCCGTCCGCACTTCCAGGCCGCTCTCTTCGCGCAGCCCGGCCGCAATCGCACCATGGATGCCGTCCGGGTAGATCTTCGGAACAACCTCGGTGTTGTATTCGTGCCAGCACTCGTTCCAGACGGTGACGCGGATGGCGCTCACGGTGTACTCCTCTCTAGCGGCTTCTTGTCTGGCGACAATATACCGCGAGGCACACAAGCCTGCGAGAAGACAAGGCTGAAGGCGGAAGGATGAGTCAAGACAGGATGGAGTGCGGAACAGATTCCGCAAACAAAACCGGCCCGGAAGGATTCCGGGCCGAGCGGTCTAGTAGTCTAATAGTCGAACAGTCTAAAAGTCTAGCAGCCTACATCTCATTGAACGCTTCCCGCAACTTCTTGAGGGCCTCGCGTTCGAGTTGGCGGACGCGCTCGCGAGTCAGGCCGATCTTCGCCCCGATATCCTTGAGCGTCATCGGGGCCTGGTGCTCGCCCATCCCGTAGCGCATTCGCAGGATGGTCGCCTCGCGTTCGTCGATCTTCTCGAGCAGCCGCTGGATGACTTCGGCATCGGCGTTGCTGAACGCCGCCGCCTCGGGCGAGGGGGTCCGAGAATCGGCGAGAATATCCGACAGACCGAAGGAGCCTTCGGCGCCTCCCGGCTGGACCGGTGCCGAGAAGGCCTTGACCGCGCGGCGAATGATACGCAGCTTGCGCTCCGAGAGCTTCATGTGCTCGGCCATCTCTTGCAGAGAGGGATGCCGGCCAAGCTGGTTCTCGAGCTCGGCCCAGGCCTTCTTCCAGTCGGCGATCATCGCGACCATGTAGGCCGGAATGTGCACCGGTTGGGAGCTGTTGATCAACGCTCGCTTGATGGCCTGCTTGATCCACCACGAAGCGTACGTGCTGAAGCGGGTCTCCATGGTCGGATCGTAGCCCTCGACCGCCCTGAGCAGCCCGATGTTCCCCTCCTCGATCAGGTCCGACAACGACAACCCGCGATTGAGGTAATTCTTGGCGATGTTGACCACCAGGCGCAGGTTGGACAAGACCATCCGGTCCCGAGCCCGGGCGGCCTCCTCTTCCAGTTTTTCCTTCTCCTGGAGCGAGATTCGACCCTCCCGCAGCAACTCGCCGGCCCTGATCGATTTCTGGATGATCGAACCCAGTTCGATCTCCTCCTTGGCCGTCAGCAGGGGAGCCTCATCGATCTGCTTGAGATAGTGTTGCAATCCGCTTTCGACCGCGATGGCGCTACCCTCCCTTCATCGTCCGGGTCTCTGCGACCCTGCCCGTCCCTGCGCGACCGGAGACATCCGCTGTCTCCGAGGAAGGATGAAGTCACACTCGGGCCGGACCGGCACTGCCCGTCCCCATCGGCAATCGACCGGACCCGGATTAACCGGCCCCTGATCTTCGCCGAGGTCCAAACCCGCTGCGGCGGGGCTCGCGAGGCTTCGGTCGGGGCTCCTGGCGATGCGAGCACTCACTCGCCGGCAACCTGTTCATCGGTTGTCTGGCCCCCCTCGGCACTCTGTGGGCTCGACTCGGCCGGGCGGATGGGCGAGTACTGAATCACATCTGTTGATTCGGCGCCCGGACCGTGCAAGCCGCCGCGACGAGGCTTCGGTTTGCTCGTATCGCGGGTGCCGTCGTCGGCCGCCGCCCATTCCGCGCGTTTCTTGCTCAGACCGATCTTCCGCTCTTGAGGATCAACCCGCAGAATCTTCACCTCGATCTCGCTGCCGATCTTGACCTCGTCATGCGGGTTCTCGACCTTATGATCCGCCAGCTCGCTCACGTGCAACAGGCCTTCCAGCTCCGGCTCCAGCTCGACGAACACGCCGAAGTTGGTGATCTTGGTGACCTTGCCCTTGACGATCTGCCCCGGAAGATAAGTCGAGGGAATCGCGTGCAACCACGGGTCTTCGGTGAGTTGCTTCGTCCCCAAGGCCACGCGCATCTTCTCCTGGTCCACCGAAAGAACGACGCACTTGACGGTGTCGCCCTTCTTGAGCACCTCGGACGGGTGACTGATCTTCTTCGTCCAGCTCATGTCGGAAACGTGCAGCAGACCGTCGATGCCTTCTTCAATCTCGATAAACGCCCCATAGTTCGTGAGGTTGCGAACCTTGCCTTCGATGATCGTGTTGGGCGGATACTTCTCGGCCACGCGCTCCCACGGGTTCGTCTCGATCTGCTTCATGCCGAGACTGATTTCCTGCTTTTCTTTGTTGATGTCCAGGACCACGACCTCGATCTGGTCGCCCAGGCTGATCAGCTCCGAAGGATGATTGATCCGGCGGGTCCAGCTCATCTCCGAGATGTGAACCAGTCCTTCCACGCCGGGTTCCAGCTTCACGAACGCGCCGTAATTGAGGATATTGACCACTTCACCCTTGATTCGCGAGTTGACCGGATAGCGCTGCTCGATGCTGTCCCAGGGATTCTCGGTCAACTGCTTGAGCCCCAGGGCGATCTTCTCCTTGTCTTTGTCGACGTTCAGAACCTTGACCTCGATCTCCTGGTCGATCTTGAGCATATCCGAGGGATGGTTGATCCGCTCCCAGCTCATATCGGTGATGTGCAGCAGGCCGTCGATCCCGCCCAGGTCGACGAACGCCCCGAACTCGGCCAGGTTCTTGACGATGCCCTTGCGGACCTCGCCGACCTGGATCTCGCCGAGGACCTTTTCCTTGGCCGCCTGCCGCTTCTCTTCAATGTACTTGCGGCGGCTGATAACAATGTTGCGACGCTCGGTGTCGATCTTGAGGATCTTGGCGTCGATATCCTTGCCGATGAACTCACCGATATCGCTCGGCCGGCGAATATCCACCTGCGAGGCCGGCAGGAACACCGGAACGCCGATGTCCACCAATAGGCCGCCCTTGATTTTCCTCATCACGCGGCCGCGAACGTCGTCGCCTTCCTTGGCGGTCTCGACCAGACGCTGCCAGTTGAGCAGGCGGTCGGCCTTGCGCTTGCTGATGACCACCAGGCCGCTGTCCGACTCGACCGTTTCGAGCCAGACGTCCACTTCGTCTCCAACGTCAATCGAGGACGGATCGTCCCACTCGGAGGCCGGCACCACGCCCTCGCTCTTGAGACCGACGTCGACGACAACGTCCCCCCCAACCAAGCCGACCACGCGACCCTTCAGAATCGCACCGGTCTGGAAGTTGCCCAGGGTGGTGTCAATGGTCGTGGCCAGCGCCTCATCCGTGGTCTGGCCGCCCATCATCTCAGCAAGTTCCTTTTCGAACGAATCCTCGTTCACATCCAGAGAGTTGATCAGGTTGTAATCTACCATCTATGTTCCGGAAGCCTTCTGTGCATCAGGAGATCCCGCGAGGCAAAAACTCACAGCCGTGACAGGCCTGGTGGACCTGCCTCGGACGTCCCCATGAACGTCGGCGACGCGGCGCAAACCTCTTGCGCTCTTCCCGGTCGTGCCGAAACGGATACTATAGGCGAAAGCCGCCCTTTAAGCCAACCCCGCCTGCGCGGCCTGAAAATGCTCACGCAGCCGGGAGGCTGATCAAAACCTTGCGGCCGGAGATCCGCGCATCTTGCGAGCGCGCTGCTCCCCGATTGCAGTCTTTGCCTGCACGCCGCGAACAGGCGGTCTGCGTTAGCTCAGGTGCGGAAAGGGTTTACGGCATGGCTGGACGTCCAGGCAGATTGAAGTGGGTGCGGCGTATCCTTTGCGCTGCCGGCCTGCTCATCTTGGTTACCGGCGTTACTCTCTGGCTGATGTTCCAGCACATCCCTTCGTGGTACCGCCCCCCGGCCATCGCCCCGGCCAACCATCAGCGAATCCGCAACGACTGGGCCGGCAGCCGCGACAGCCTTCAACAGGCTATGTTGCGCGAAGAACCTTTCGAGTTTGCCGTGACTCAAGACCAGATCAATTCCTGGCTGGCCATTCGCGAGGCCATATGGCAATTGTCCAGAGAATGGCTGCCCTCCGCCTTGTCCGAACCCTTTGTACGGATCGAGAAAGACAGCTTGCGCCTGGCTGCCACGTACCGCAGCGGGAGTATTCGAACCGTGCTCTCCGCCCGCCTCGAAATCGCCCTCCGAGCCGACGGAATATGGGTCAGGCTGGCCGGCCTGGACGCCGGCTCTCTGGGCGTTCCCGACGCGTGGGTGCGCGAGCGGTTGAGGTTGATCGACGGCCGGGCATGGTCGCCCGGCAAGAAAAGCCGCTATCAACTGGGCGGGCCGCCTCTACCCTCCCTGCCCACGCTTCCCGACGGAGCCGTCTTCCCCGCGACCTGGGTCTGGAAAGAATCAGAATTAGCGCTGCCCTTTGAGATCGCCGGCCTGCGTTTCGAGCCGGGGGTGCTCGTGGTCAGCCTGCGACCTTTGCCCCGCTAATCCAGCCTTGTGAACCGCCAAGACTCCCCGCTCGGTCCGTCAGCCTGCAGCCGGAACCGCCCGGAAAGCCGCTCCCCGCTCAGGATGACGACATATGATCGAGAGTTGTCCTCCAGGATACGATAGGTCCCTCGATCGCTTCGGGTCACGTACCCCCGATTTCTGCTGATCGGACCTTCATAGTCCAAGTAGTCATACCTGTGGTCCGGCAGGCGACGGGCCGAAATCTCTTGCGGACCCGGTCCCGCGGCCGACGGGTCGGCCGCCAGTTGCCAGGTCGCCAACACGGACCCCGTATCCAGCATCAGATCCCAATGGACCCCGTCCCGAGTGTCATGTCTCAACAGAACGAAGGCAGCTCCGGGTTCACCCATGCGTCTATTATATGCCGATGTATCCTTGATGCCCGTCCAAGCGGAGGATAATATCCCCCGACAGACACGGATGATACCCTGCCCGGGTCATGGAGGTGATCACTCATGATGCGATGCACATCGCCCGTATCCATGGTGACGGTGGCGGTCGGGCTGTCGCTGCTCGCCGTCATGACTGGTTGCACGCCAGATGTGACGGATATCCGCAACGTTGGGATCAAACAATACCAGGCCGGACTTCAGATTGAATCCATGGCGACCTTCCGCCGAGCGCTCGAACTGGCCCCTAACGATGCCGTCAGCAATTACTACATGGGCCTTCACTACAAGAATCGCGCCGATCGCAAGTTCTCCGAGGGTGACCTGACCGGAGCGTACAAGCAGCTCGACACGGCCATTATGTACTTCAATCAGGCCACCACGAGCATCCCCAGCTTCATCGAAGCAATCAAAGAAAAGAAAGACGCCTTGGCACGCCGCGGGAAGTATGAACAAGCGGTCAACATGGCCGAGCACGTAGCTCAGCGGATCCCGGGTGACAAAGTGACGCAGTACGTTATCCTCGGCAATCTGTATCGCGACGCCGGTGACGCCGATAATGCACTGCGAGCCTACAAGCAGGCCCTTGCCATGGACCCCTCCTCCACCGAGGCCCGGGTCGAGATCGAGCGTCTTTACGAGAGAGCCCGCCGGCCCCGGTAATCCGTGGCCGCCTGTCCTCACGAATGCTCAACGGGGAACGGAAGCACGCCGTGCCTTACCTGCGGCCCTTTCGGGCAAGCAGATCTCTTACCTCGGCGAAGCTTTCGGGGGGCAAAAGGGCCTCGCGAAAGATGGTTTGCATGATTTCATCGGTCAGCCGCTCGAAATCACGCGGGCGAGGTGAGACGACGATGCCTGCCAGGTCGGCTGCGCCGGGACTGATAAGAAAATCATCCTCGCCCGTTCCGTAAAACCGCGGCCGATGCGCGCCTCGTGGAAAAAGCCAGGTAACCCAACGCTCCTCGGTATAGGTCGCGAAAAGGTTAAGCATCGGCTCGGGCTCGACCGGCCGCACCTCTCCCAAGACGATCACCACCTCGCGCAACGAGGCGGCCATGGCATCTTTCGAGTCGCCCATCAGCACGATCACCGGCAAACTGCCGGGACGCGTGACGGCGATCCGCACAGGGTCGTCACGAACCCATTCCAGCCGGCGTTGCCCGTCGGCAGGATCACCGGCCGCCAACTGGGTAGCCAGTTGAGTCTCAAACGGCAGGGCCCCCGCCCGCGCCGCCTGAAGATGAAGATGGTCAGGAGCCGAAGCACCACTGGCCGGACCGTTATAGAAAACGGTGTACCGGCCGTCGAGATCCCTCGACATACTGAGCAGCCCCTCGATCGCGGGACCAACCCGCTGCGGTTCGTGATCGATCCATGCCACCGTGTAGTGCGGCTCAAACAGCGGCGCAGGATTGCAGAGAATGAGCCAGCGGTCGCGGTAAGGCACTGAAGCCTGAGCGACCGGACGATTCTCGGTGCACAGAAAACAGGGTCGTTGGGCCAGCGACTCCGCGTCCACCTTTGCCCCGCTGCTTTTGATCCGCGCCGGGTTGCATTGCGCCGTTACCCGCCAGCCGTTGACGTGAAAGGTTCGCGTCCGCGCCTGCCTCAGCGCCGCCAGTCCCTCGGCCAGCATCTCCCACGTTTCCGTTTGCCGTTGCCAAAGAGCTGAAAGCTGATACGCCAGTTCACCGGGACCGGTCGCTTGCTGCTTGTCCATCGAGTTCTGATCTCCACATCATATCCCCCGTAACCGGCCGTCCCCCCGTGCGCCCCCATGTTAGCACGTCCCGCCACGCAACGGTAATGCCTCGACCCGAGGCGTTGCTCCCGGCGGCAACCACGCAGTTCATCTCTGTCCTGCGATGATCACCAGATTGTCGCGATGGACCGCCTCATCGAAGGGTTTTGAGCCTAACGCGGCCGCTATCTCGCAAGACTTCAGGCCTTTGATCATCGCAAGTTCGGTCGAGCTGTAGTTCGAAATGCCGTGGGCGAGGACGCGGCCATCGGGACCGGCGATCTGCACGATGCTGCCGCGGTCAAATTTGCCTTCAATCCGGGTAACACCACGGGCCAGCAGGCTCTTGCCCTGCGTGTGTACCGCGTTGGCGGCGCCCGCGTCGACGACGATCACGCCCGTCGGCCGAGCCGCCCCCACGATCCATCGCTGCCGAGCCGACAACTTGCGTGCGGCCGGGGCAAAGATCGTGCCCACCCGCTCGCCGTTGAGCAGCCTGAGCAACGCGCCGGGCTCGCGACCGTTGGCGATCACGACGCACTCGCCGGCCTCGCTGACCATTCGAGCCGCCCCCAGCTTGCTGAACATACCACCGCTGCCAAGCGGGGATCGTTCGGCCCGGGCCAGCGACTTCACTTCGGTGTTTACGGCCGGCACAAGATCGACCAGTTGCCCTCCGGAATCCAGTAACCCGTCAACCACCGTCAGCAAGACCAGCAGGTCGGCACGCAGCAGGTTCGTGACCATCGCCGCGATCGTGTCGTTGTCGGCGAAGCGGTCGAGCTCGTCGATCGCCACGGTGTCGTTCTCGTTGATGATCGGTACGGCCTTGAGCCGCTGCAGGGCGGAGATGGTGTTCGAGATGTTCACATAGCGGTTCCGCTGCTCGAAATCCTTCCGCGTCACCAGCACCTGACCGACCAGCAACTCATGCCGGGCAAACTCCCGCTCGTACATGCTCATCAGCGAAGGCTGGCCGATGGCGGCCACCGCCTGGAGCACCGGCATTGAACGAGGTCGCCTGGCCACGCCGGTCTTGCCCATGCCGGCCCCGACCGCCCCACTACTGACCAACGTGACCTTCACGCCACGCTCGATCAGGGTCGCAATCTGATCGGTGAGCGACGCGATAACCGTCTGGTCGAGCTTGCCGTTCTCGCAGGTCAACAGGTTGGTGCCCGCTTTGACCACGATGCTGCGAACGCCGGCCATGATCTGTTTACGAAGCGTCGTGCTGGGCACGTTCCATGATCTCCATCAGGTGGTTCACCGTTCGCTCGGTGGCACCACGGTTACGTTTGACGATTTCCTGGCCTCGGCGGGCCATCTCCCCCGCGGCAACCGGGTCGTCGAGCAGGTCGCTGACCGCCTCGGCCAACCGCTCCGCCGCGTCAGGAGCCGACGAATCCACCGAAAGAATGCGAATTGCCCGGCCGGCGTCAAGACGCTCGACGGCCTCGGCAAAATTCTCCGTGTGCGGACCCACAATGATCGGCCGGCCCAATCCGGCAACCTCCATCATGTCCGAGCCACCCATGTCCGCCAACGTCCGGCCCACAAAAACGACGTCCGCCAAGGCATAGAACTTGCGAAGCTCGCCCATGGTGTCGCCAAGCCGAACCGCCGGTGATTCCTCACCTGACGAGCCGCCGGGCACATGTGCTAGGGCAGCGTCGAGGTCGCTGCGGCGACCGAGACCTGCCGCATGGTCGAGCGCAGGACGGCAGGTCTCCGCCGCCTCCGGCGGCTCCGACCGTGCCCTACCCTTCTCGCACACTTCTCCGGCTGGACGGTCCCCGTCCGGACACCGACTCCGCCGCAGACACGCGAAACCCGACTGCCGGATCAGCTCGGCGACCTCGTCGAATCGCTCCGGCTTGCGAGGCACGATCATGAGCTGAAGCTGGGGCCGTCGATGCCGCAACAAAGCATAGGCCCTGAGGATGATCGCCTCTTCGCCGTCGCCGGTGCTGCCGCATACCCACACCGGCCGGTTGCGGTCGATGCCCATGGCTCGGGCCAGTTCATCCCTGCCGGGCAACGAATCGGCCACTTGGGCGGTGTCCCATTTCATCGAACCGGTCACCGTGACCCGATCCGCCGGCACGCCCAGCCGCCGGAAGCGATCCGCGTGCTCCTCGGCCAAGGCCCCCACCCACGTCAGCGAGCCGAACATTCGGCGGGCGATCGGCATGATCCAACGAAACCGCCGCATGCTCTTCTGCTCGGTCAACCGGCCGTTGATCACCACCACAGGAATGTTCCTCACCTTGGCCTGGCTGATGAATTGGTACCACACTTCCGCTTCGACCAGGACGATCATCGTCGGAGCGATGCGGTCCAGAGCCCGCCGCACGAACCGACTGAAATCCAGCGGGTACCGCACGACGATCAGGTCTTTGAACAGCTTGCGCGCCTGGTCGATGCCGGTGTCGGTGGTCGCCGAGATGACGAAATCGAGCTCAGGGCAACGGGCCCGCCACATCTCCACCAGCCCGCGGATGGAGTTCATCTCGCCCATCGAGACGGCGTGGATCCACACCCGAGGCCGACCCGGCGGTAACTGCGGCAACAGGCCCCGCCGCTGGTCCCAGTCGCGCCGATACTTGCCCGTCAGCCAACGTCGATAGGCTACAATCGGCGCAAACGCCGCCGCCGCCAGAAGATAGCACAAATCAACGACCCAACGCATGGGACTATCATAGCCGTTCCCCGGCCGCAGGGAAGACCGCTCTTTGGCTCCCGCCACTCCCCTCCCAGTGATCGCCCCGCCGGGTGATGCGAGCGATTAGCCAGGCAAAACCACCCTCGCTATCCGAGGCCCGCAGCCGGCAGAAGACCATTTTGGAACCCAACGCAAGAAACAGGTATGCTATCCCCCGACGACTCCCTGAACGTTTCTTTCGTCCTTGAACGGAGGTCCATCGATGTCCTCGAGAATCAGAAGCGGTCTCTTGGTGACGGGCGCGAGCATCATGGTCGCGGGGACCATGTCGGTCATTGCGATTCTCAGCATAACGCCGGTCCGGGCGGCCGACGAGGCGGCAAAGCCCACGATCCACATCTGTGGTATCCGCGTCGTCGGAACAGGTTTCAAAGACAAGGAATCGGAACAGCAGCCCTTCAATCAGCCGCAGGGCACGACGCTCGCGATTCTCGTCAGGCAACCGTCGGGCGAGTTGATCGGTTTTGACGAACAGGAAAGCGTGTTGTCGGCCTTCACGAACGACAAGGGCGACAGCCTTCTGGACAAAAAGGAATCATTCGACGAGGGCTTCGGTTCGTTCCCACAGGTCAGCAAAGACGGAAAGGCCGCCATCATCGAGTTGTCCGCCAAGCGCCTGCCCGGCAAGGGCGCCCGAGAGTTGCGCGCAAAGGGGAGCCTTGCCTTCAAGACCGGCACGCAGAAGAAGACGGCCGTGGAGAAAGCCGTGGCCTTGAAGAAAGGCACCACGTTCAGCGTCGGGCCCATTGAGATCACCATCAAACAGACCGGTAAGCCGCAATGGGGCGATGAGCCCCTCGAAGTCACATTCGAGATGGGCAAAGCGGGTGACAGCCTCGCAGGCGTCCGCTTTCTTGACGACAAGGGCACGCCCATCAAGTCTTCCGCTTCGAGCTCGGCGAGCATGAGACTCGCCGGCATGGTCAAGCTCAACAAGAGTTACAGGCTGGCCCGGCAGGTCGAGACCGCGACCGTTGAGGTCACCTATTGGACGGATATGAAGACCGTCCGAGTTCCCTTCGACCTGACGGTCGGCCTGGGATCGGTCGAGTAGAAAGAATATACGTGAAAACCGACGGCGCTGGTCGGTGGAGAAGTATCGAGGTCCCCGTGGCCACCGAGATCTGCCAAGAGGGCGCAATCGAGGCTGGCAACCCCGTCTTCGGTGACTTCGACCCAACCTTGCCGTTTTCATACGTTCTTCCAGCCGGACGCCGCCGAAAAGAGTTCGCACCTGGCTGATAGAACCTTTCAGCTGGACATCGGTGCGGCTTGCGCGCATGTTTCTGGATGGCAGTGCGCTTGGGTTGCGGCCCGCAAAAAGGCGGTCCGCCTTGGGTTATCACGCTCGACGTCGGGTTTGGCTGGAGCGAGCGGTCGGCGATCAGCCCTTGACACGCGGCGGTCCCTTCGCGATCTCTCGCGGCCAGGCCGCGCCGCGGGTCAAGGGTCGGCTATCCGCAAATTGCTCCGTGAGCGCGGATCCCACGAGCTTCGTGCGCGGTTGCCTCCGCGTCCGGAACCGGGAAGACCCCGGGATGCCCCGGTTCCCCTCGCCGGGGCACCTTTCGCGGCGGCATAGCGGCGCGATGGCGGCGCCTCGTAACTCAAAACCCTGATGGCTCTTGCGCGCCGCCGGTAGGTATTGACTCGAGGCACTCCAATCCTGTATGCACATCGGCAGCATGAACAGATTCACGATTCGTTCCGCCCTTCCCGGCGACGAGGCCGGCGCCTACTATGTCTGCCTGAAGACCGGAGACAACGGCAAGGATGGTGAGCCGCTTTACCGCGACGATCCGGATGCATTGGGAAGAATCTTCGTTGGCCCCTACCTTGCTTTTGAGCCGGAGCTGAGCCTGATACTCGAGGATGAGCAAGGTATTTGCGGCTATGCTTTGGCGGCCTTCGACTCTCGCTCATTTTACGCGCGCTATGAGGCCGAATGGCGGCCGCAACTGTGCGCCCGTTTCCCCGAGCCGCAAGGCGATCCCGGTCGATGGACACGGGCTCAGCAAGTTCACTACTGCTATCACCATCCCGACTATTTCTGTCCGGAGCCATATGCGGTTTTCCCCTCGCACCTGCACATCGACCTGCTTCAACGGGCGCGGGGGCTTGGTTTCGGACGACGCATGATGGAGCAGGTGATGAACCGACTCCGCGAGCGCGGTTCACCCGGCGCGCATCTGGGGGTGAGCACGCTCAATACCCCGGCTTTGGGGTTCTATGAGAAGCTCGGCTTCCACGAGTTGGTTCGGGTTGGAGGGGACAAGGATGGCTGCATTTACTTGGGAAAGAGACTTTGAACTCCGCCGGCGGCCTATTGAACCGATACATCGTGCCGTCGCTCACCACGCTGAGCGAGAACACGTGCCTGTCCGCAATCCGCGCCGGTATGATGACCGTCGTGCCGCTGACGATCATCGGCGGCTTGTTCATGATCGTGTCGTTTCTCCCGGTGAAGGGCTGGAACGATCGGGTCGCGCCCTGCCTGCCGTTGCTGCAGATCCCCGTCACCGCCACTTTTGGTCTGCTCGCCGTCTTCGCGTGCTTTGCCGTTGCGTACGATTACGGGAAGCGGCTGAATCAGGAGGCCATTGTGAGCGCCGCCATGGCCGCGCTGGTTTTCCTGATGGTTCAACTCAAGCCGGATGACCAGGGCTTTTCCATGGACGGCCTCGGCTCGAAAGGCCTGTTTACGGCCATTCTCATCGCCCTGATCACCGTGCGCGTCCAGAAGTGGTTCACGGACTCGAACCTCGTCGTCAAGCTGCCCCGGAATGTGCCGCCGGTCGTCTATGAATCGTTCCTGTCGCTGAGCCCGATGTTCTTTCTGGTAGTGGTTTTCTGGTTGATCCGGTTCGTGGCAGGGTTGGACATCAACCACCTGCTGCAAACCGTGTTGACCCCGCTGGTCTTTGCCCTGAACACGCTGCCCGGCATCCTGGTGTACGCGTTTCTCGTCACCCTCCTGTGGTCCGTGGGCATCAATGGCGACAACACCATGGACGCCGCTGTCGCGCCCGTCTTCCTGCAATACCTGGCAGCAAATGTGGAGGCCGCTTCGCGAGGGCAGCCGCTGCCCTATGTGACCGCGCTCGGCTTCTTCACCAGTTTTGTCAACGTCGGCGGGACGGGTGCCACCATTGGGCTTGCCTTGGTCATGCTGCGATCGAAGGAGCCCGCCTTTCGCAAGATCAGCCGTCTCTCACTGCCCACCCAGATCTTCGGCATCAACGAACCCATCTTCTTCGGCTTCCCTGTCGTCCTGAATCCGATCTTGATGATTCCCTACATCTTGAACGCGTTGATCCTCACCACCGGTTCCTACCTGCTAATGAGCTGCGGAGTGATTCAAAAGCCGTTTGTCGCCGTGCCGTGGACAACCCCGCCGGTCATCGGGCACTACCTGGTTTCCGGCGGCGACTGGAAGGCGGCAGTCTGGGGAGTCGTTTCGATCGGACTGGCGATGTTGGTTTACTACCCCTTTGCCAAGGCCGCCGAGCGCCGGCGCCTCCACGCGGAAACCAAGAGCCAGGCCCGGGAATAACCTGATCCATCGGGATGCCAGATGTGAACGACGAATGTCCGAAAGAGTCTGCCTTTCCGCCAAACGTGCGGTCGTTCGTCCGTCGCTCTTGCCGGTCCTGCCAAACCTGGGCCAAAAGAAGAGTCAGAGAACGGTCCTGGCTCGGGCCCGCCCGAGAGCAGGCTTGACTCCGCGATGCCCGGGCCGCAGATCGTTGCGTGCGAGATACGATTCTGCCATCCACGTGCAGCATCGTGTTGCCAACCCACGTGGTTGCGGGCAACGTGGACCAGAGAACAACGAAGGGCATCCGCGACCCGGCAACAAGATGGTTTTCGGATCTGTTCCCGGCGCAGGGGTTGGCCGTGTGGGAATCGCGACCAGAGCCGATCAATGTACGGATCTGCTCCCGGCGCAGGGGCCGGTCTCTTTCGGTTCTCACGCTTGCCGATGCCGCGGGCTCCCGCCGTCAATGCTTCGTCGTTTAGAACCTGCGACGATGGTACAGGACAGCCGCCCCGGCAAGACCAAGCAGAACCATTGTCGCCGGTTCAGGAACCGGCAGGATGGTGAGGTGCTGGGGCTCATCTTCACCGCTGATCAGCGTGGTGAGACCGCTGCCGTCAAGGCCGCACTGCAGGATGCGGTCGCCCGAGCGGTCCACCAACAACAACCTGCCGGAGTCCAGATCGAGGGTCACATCG
Source organism: Phycisphaerae bacterium (assembly GCA_035384605.1). Classification (NCBI taxonomy): domain Bacteria; kingdom Pseudomonadati; phylum Planctomycetota; class Phycisphaerae; species Phycisphaerae bacterium. Next base: position 21,085 of record DAOOIV010000026.1, on the reverse strand, counting down.
TTCAGGTACCCAAGTTCTGCATCGACGATCACGGAGGGCGTGCCCGGTCCAAGTCCGAGACGACGCACCCGCTCGTTCACCGTAACGCCGGTCTCGCTCCAGTAAAGGCGGCTGGACTGCGTGTCGACGGCCAGGTCGGTAACCTTCCACAGAGAACTTACGGAGGTCAGGTACGTGGCGCTGCCGCCGTTCAGGTCCCCCATGTAGATGTCGGTCCCGACGCTATACTGAAGCCAGAACAGCTTCTGATGGATAGGGTCAATCTCGATCGCCCCGGACGAAGCCAGGCCGGAGCGCACGAGCTGCTTGTTCGACCCATCCGGACCGGCCCGCCACAGCTCGCCGTTGACATTCGCCCAATACACGTCGCCGTTGAGGCGGTTGATGGCAAAGTCCCCCGCGGTCGTGTACATCTTGGTGTCGGTAATCACGAGCTCAGCGTTGCCGCCGTCGTAGTCAGCGCGTTTGATGTAACCGCCCGATTCAAACCAGTAGACCTTTCCCACGGCAGGACTGTCGTGGACCTCGGCGAAGATGGGATAATTGGGCTTCGACAGCCACGTGTTGATGTTGGTCCCGTCAAGGTTCGAGGTCCGTATGCCGTCGTGCATGGACCAGCACAGCAGAGGCGCCGCCTGAGCTGCACCCGCCAACGTCAGGAAACAGAGGATTGCTGCAAGACCCCACATGGTGGTGCGTGTGGAAACAGATAGGTGAATCACGACGATCTCTCCTCTCCCTATGCGGGTCCCTCACCTCTGTGGGCACGTCGACTTGTTGACGATACACACAACGCGAAATTGTCAGCCGACGCGGCTGACTCTCAGAGCAGGCTCGTAGCCTCACGTGTGGGTCGATTCCGGCGAGGAACCACAAATCTGGAATAGCGCCCGATTACACTCGACCCGTCCCGGACTGCTGCGGCCCGGGTTGATGCAGTATCATCTTATCCGATTCGTGCCGGATATGCTATGACTCACCACACCCTGGATGACTTTTTTTGCAAAATATTTCTGAACGGAATCCACCGAGGCCCGCGACTCTTTTCGGACTACCCCCTCAACGAAGATTGAAGACAAGTGTGGTTTCAAGATGCTCGTACGCTTCTTGCAGGACCGAGACCCATGTTGCCCGGGGTCCTCGTGAGAGTCAATCTGACGGGACAGGCGGGCCTGACTGCCAAGCCCCCGCGCAGAAACAGACCGGGCTCGACTGGCCGGCCACCCGATGCCTGTGGCAGCCTGAACCCTTCGTGTGCAGGCATACGATGCCCCCATGCGCTCCAGGTTAAGCAGCGTCGCTTTAATGGGGATTGAGGCCTTGACCTGCCGGGTGGAGGTGAACTGCGCCGAACATGGCTTCGAAAAGGCGGCCATTGTGGGCCTGCCGCTGCCGCCGACTGAGCCGTTTCGAGCCGGCTCGGGCCTTGGACTGTGATCAGGTTACTCTCTTCCGTCGCGACTGGTGCGCATTTGGCGCGCATGTTTCTGGATCGCAGACCACTTGGGTTGCGGCCCGCAAAAAGGCGCTCCGCCTCAGAGGCCGTGTTGCACAAGTACAATGCCACCGAAGACCTCCGTGCGATTGACGACTATCTCGCCGACGCTCGGGCTCTTGAAGAACTCCACGCCGCCAAACACAGATGTTGGTCATCTCCGACACATCCCCACTCCTCCCGCTCGTGGGAATCGGCCGCGCTGATGTGTTGCCACGCCTGTGCGGTTCCGTAGTTGTCCCGACGCAGGTAGTCGAGGAATTGGCGAGTCACAGGCGACCGCCCGAACCGGGATTGCCTCGACTAGCGACACAGGACAACTCGCTTATCGCGAACCGGAGAATTCGCCAGGAGCCCGAGGACTGAGACCGAGGCAACCAGGCACAGACCCGCACCCGAACTGTCGCAGGGGAAGGCCTGGACGACTCGCGCGAAGCTCTGCATCGCCTAATCCTCGAGGGGCATGAGCAGCCAGAGGATGAGGTAAACGATGATTCCCGGAAAGGCCGCCGACAGGACGCTGACGGCGACGTAAAGGATTCGCACGTTGGCGGACGACAAGCCGAAGAAGTCGGCCAGACCGCCGCAGACACCGGCGATCATCCTGTCGGATCGGCAGCGGCGCACGACCTTGTACTCAGCCATGGGCAGACTCCAAGATGCGTTCGCAGGGGGGGCGAGAATTTGGTGCCCGGCCGACTCTTCCATGGTGCCCCTGCGCGGTTACCCCACCGGAACCTTCTGGGCCATTGTATAGCCACCTTCCCCGCCACACCTCCCAGGTCTTCCACCAAAGAAGACACCTTCAAGTTGTATACATGTCTTAACTCATCCTCCCGCCCTCACCCTTCGTTCTTCCATCCCCCCGTTCCGCTCCAGCTCACTTTTCCGGAACGTATGGCGTGTTCTGTTCACAAAGGACTGACGGGGCCACTCTGCGCGCCGGCTCATGGCAGGAGCGTCCGAACCGATGCCATCGTGCCGCCTTCCGATGAGCAACCCGCCGACCTGTCGCAACCGCTGGCGCGGCTGACCGCCCCAATGTACCTCTTGGTGCGGATTGGAGATGACCCCCTGGAGACCGACGGCCGATCGCTCAGCGCGGTCCGCTATAGGAGCTTTAGCCTATCAGCCAGACTGATATCGCAGAGGCAGATGATGATCCGGAAAATCTTCAAGATCCCGATACATAATAATGCTAAACGATTATTCGAAAATAGGTTATATCGATCAAGCCGGTCTCTGACCTCGGCCCTTTCCCCACGCCTCACGCAAAGCGCCAAACGAACCCAGCTTGCAGCCCCGCTTTATTCAGCAGACAATCCCGCCGGCTACCGCATCAGAGGAACAACGAGTATCGATCACCCGTCACTTATCCGCCGGACGAATCTCGGTCTGTCCCATCCCGCTCGCCGCCGAACACCGACGCCCGAAAGCCCGCCGGGCCAAACGAACCCGTCCAAAGCCCCGGCCCGCCCTCGTCGCTCAGCAATCGCCCTCAGCCGATTGACCCGATCTTTGGTCCTGCCCTACAGGCAATTCCTAGTTCTTCATTTGATGCTCGTGCCCTTTGTCTCTAGAATCCCAGCCACGCCCTTGAAATTTCACAGCATTGCTTTAATGCCCATCGAGGCTCTGCCGCGCGAGATCGAGGTGGACTGCGCCGAGCACGGGTTCGAGAAGGCCGCTATTTTCGGCCAGGCGGATGTTGCCGCTGAGCACAGGGTTGAGTGTATGCGACCACCGTTCTATCGGGCTATAATCTCCGATGGAGGTCGCCCATGACGTACAAGGGAATCGTGAAACACGGCAAGATCGAACTGGAGGAGGGCATGCCGCTGGCCGAGGGGACGCCAGTGCGAGTCGAGGCTGAGCCGGCCGATTGGCAATCCGAGTGGGAGGCATTCGCCCGTGAGGTTGACCGAGAGTGGAAGAGTCCACTGTCTGCCCTGGAAGCCCTTCGAGAGTCCCGACGATGAGTGTGGTCGTTGATGCGAGCGTGTTCGTCGCAGCTTCACGGCCATCGGAGGCACACTATCGGGAGAGTGTGGAGTTCCTCGTGATGTTGCGTCGTGAGGCAGAGACGATCTGTTGCCCGGTACTGGTACTGGCTGAATGTTCCGGCGCGATTGCCAGGATGACTCAAAGCTCAGCGCTTGCCGGACGAATCGTACGTCTGATCGAGGGAATTGAAAACCTGCAAATGATTCCCCTGACACTCGCGTTGGCAAAGCAGGCCGCACAACTGGCTGGCGATCACCGTCTTCGGGGTGCAGATGCCGTGTATGTCGCGGCAGCTTCGGAGCTCAAGGCTGCGCTCGTGACCTGGGATGATGAGATGCTGCAGCGAAGCCCGCGGACTGTCTCCGCTATCACCCCCGCACAGTGGATCAGGAAAGCATAAACGCTGTCTGGAATCTGGTCCCGCTTTACGGTTGCGACCCAAGGCATCTGCCTTATCGCCGATGTCCCCGTAGAATCCCCCCATGCTCTCCAAATTACACAGCGCTGCTTTCATGACCATCGAGGCTCTGCCGCGCGAGATCGAGGTGGACTGCGCCGAGCACGGGTTCGAGAAGGCCGCCATCGCTTGCCCCGGCGAAGCCTACGCCCCATCCGGTACACGGGGCGAGACCTGTGGCGTAGCCGGGTCGGCCTGCCCGATGCGGCCGTGAAGGAAAGCCTCGAACGCGTCCGGGCGAAACCTCATGCCGTCGCTCGGCCGATCAAGGTATGATGCGACTGGAGGTGACCCGTGAGCAGCGAAAGCGTTACCACCCGCGGCATCGCGCGGGGCAAGACTATCGAACTGGAACGGGAGCCGGGGCTGCCGGACGGTCAACAGGTCAAGGTCACGATGGAACCGGCTGACAAGGAGAGCGATCTGTCTCCAGGCGAGGGCTTGCGCCGATCGGCGGGGGCTTGGGCTGATGACGCCGAAGGCTTGGACAGGTATCTCGAATGGAATCGGCAGCAGCGCAAACTGGGGCGACGGGAACGACCTGAATGAGCTTCCTCGTCGATACGGACGTTTGTTCTGCTCACCTCAAAGCGAAAGGTGTGGTCACCAACCGCTTTCTGCAATACGCCGGTCGGTTGCACATCTCGACAGTCACACTCGGCGAATTGTACGCTTGGGCATTGCGAGCCGAGGCTCCGCCGGCACGACTTCGAGGTTTGCGGGAAATGCTCGCAGATGTAACGGTCCTTGAAGTCACCGCGAGGATCGCCGAGAGGTTTGGGCAGGTGCAAGCCGGTTTGCTCGATGCGCGCAGACCCGCCCCCGCCATGGATCTGTTGAACGGTGCCGTCGCCCTTGTCCACGATCTGACCCTGATGACACACAATGTCCAGGACTACGCCGGCATACCTGGTCTGCGGGTCGTGGACCGGACAGTGCCCTGACGCTCCGGCAGGATCATTCGCCCGTGAGTTTGCCTTGTCCGCAACCCGCCCGTAGAATCCTTCCATGCTCTCCAGATTACACAGCGTTGCTTTAATGGGGATCGAGGCTCTGCCGTGCGAGATCGAGGTGGACTGCGCCGAGCACGGGTTCGAGAAGGCCGCCATCGTCGGCTTGCCCGATGCGGCGGTGAAAGAGAGTCTCGAACGCGTCCGGGCGGCCTTGAACAACTCCGGTTATGACTGGCCTCGATACAAGACGGTCGTCAACTTGGCCCCGGCAGACGTGAAGAAGGAAGGGCCGGCGTTCGACCTGCCCATCGCACTGGGCATGATCTTCGCCAACGGCCAAGGCACGCCCGAGCCGGCAGGCCAGTACCTGATCGCCGGCGAGTTGGCCCTCGACGGGCGCGTACGGCCGGTCAAGGGCGCACTGTCCATGGCCATCCTTGCCCGCGACAAGGGTTTTAATGGCCTGATTCTGCCCCGCGAGAACGCCCCCGAGGCGGCTGTCGTCGAGGAGATCGAAGTCATCGGCATCGGCACACTGGCCGAGGCCGTCGGCTTTCTCACCGGCCAGCTCCCGCTGGAGCCCACGGTGATTGACATCAACGCCGTCTTCGCCGACGCCTCGCGATATGAGGAGGATTTCAGCGAAGTTCGCGGCCAGGAGTCGGTCAAGCGGGCGGTCACCGTGGCTGCTGCCGGCGGACACAACATCCTGCTGATCGGACCACCCGGAACCGGCAAAACGATGCTCAGTAAGCGGATTCCGACGATCCTGCCGCCACTGAGCCTGGCCGAGTCGCTCGAGACTACGCGAATATACTCTGCGGCCGGCAAGATGCCCGCCGGACAAGCCCTGCTCGCTCGACGGCCGGTGCGATCACCACACCACTCGGCCAGCGGACCCGCCCTGGTCGGGGGCGGCTCGATCCCGCAGGCCGGCGAGGTCTCGCTGGCTCATCATGGGCTGCTGTTTCTCGACGAGTTCCCCGAGTTCCCGCGGACGATTCTGGAGACGCTCCGTCAACCCCTGGAAGACGGCGTGGTCACCATCGCCCGCTCGCACTCCGCCATCACCTTCCCCGCCCGCTTCATGCTCGTCGCGGCCATGAATCCTTGTCCCTGCGGCTACTTCACCGACCCGAACAAGCCGTGCAAGTGCAGCCCGCTGCAGATCGACAAGTACCTCTCGCGGATCAGCGGCCCCCTCATCGACCGCATCGACATCCACATCGAAGTCCCGCCGGTGCCTTACCGTGAGCTGCGCGGCGAGCACGCCGGCAGCAGCAGCCCCGAGATGCGCGCCCAGGTCGAGCGGGCCAGGCGGATCCAGCGAGAACGCTTTGGCGACACGAGCACCATCCTCAACGCCCGCATGACGCCCAAACAACTCCGCAGGTATTGCAGGCTCGATGCGGCGGGAGAACAACTGCTCAAACAGGCCCTCACCGAGCTGGGTCTGTCCGCCAGGGCCCACGACAAGATACTCCGCGTCGCCCGGACGATCGCCGACCTGGCCGGGGAAGAAAACATCCGGCCTGAGCACGTGAGCGAGGCGATCATGTACCGGCGGCTCGACCGGCAGTTGTGAAATGGACCCACCGGTACGCTGTAAAGGATACGGATGCGCTGCGACCGGCAATTGCAGATGCCTTTGAGGGCGAACGGGTTGAGGTGGCTCGCTTCTTCCTCGACGAGTTGCGGGCCGGTCAATTCGTTCTCACTGATGTTCGCCGCGCACTCGTTTCAATCGCGACTTCCGGGGTCTTCGTCAAAGAGCGGCAGGCGAATCCCAAGGCCGACCGCCTTCTTGCGGCGCGCAACCCCAGCGCACTGCGATCTGCAATCATGCGCGCAAGCCGCACAGATCTCCGGCCGCAAGGCCTTAGACTCCCTGACTCCCTCCTCCCGGACTCTTATGTTCCCGCGTTGACCTTTGTCGCGTCGACCGCGGTCGTTCGGCCGGTATCCGATGATTGCGCCTTGGCCAGTGCGGCTTTGACCAATCCGAGAAACATCGGCTGCGGGCGCAGCGGTCGGCTTTGGAACTCGGGATGCGCCTGGGTCGCAATGAAATAGGGGTGAACGTCCTGCGGCAGTTCAAGAATCTGCATGATCGGGTAGTCGGGGGCTTTGCCCGAGAAGATCAGCCCGCCGGCCTCGAGCCGCTCGATGTACTGCGGATCCACCTCGTAGCGATGGCGGAATCGCAAGCGGACTTCCCGCGCCCCATTGAACAGCCGGGCGGCCAGCGTGTTGGGCTTGATCTCCACGTCTCGTCCGCCAAGCCGCATGTTGCCGCCGAGCCCCTCGATTTGTTTCTGCTCGGGCAGGATGTCGATCACCGGGTGCGGAGTGTCCGGGGCAATCTCGGTGCTGTTGGCGTCCTGCAAGCCGCAGACGTTGCGCGCGTATTCGATCACCGCCATCTGGAAACCGTAGCAGATTCCCAGGTAGGGAATACCCTTCTCACGGGCGCACTTGATGCAGCCGATCTTGCCCTCGGTGCCACGCACGCCGAATCCGCCTGGGACGATGATGCCGTGAACGTCACCGATTGCCCGCGCGGCCTTCTCGGGATCCAGTTCGGTTGTGTCGACCCACTTGATATTCACGTGGCAGTCCGCCGCCGCGCCCGCGTGCTCCAGGGCATGGATGATGCTCGCGTAGCTGTCACGCACGGACGTGTACTTGCCGATCAGACCGATGGTAACCTCCCGCGACGGGGACTGAATGCGATTCAGGAATTCGCCCCAGATCGCGCAAGCTTTTTTCTCGCCTTCGGGGTGCAGCCGGCCGCGAATCCTGAGCGTATCGATCACCACCTCGTCCAAACCGGCTTCACGCAGCATCTCGGGAATCACGTAGATGCTTGCGCAGTCATGCATCGAGAAGACGTTGCCAATGGGCACGTTGCTGTACAGGGCGAGCTTCTCCCTGACCTTCTGACTGATCGGTTCCTTACCGCGGCAGGCGATGATGTGTGGCTGGATGCCCGTGGCCAGCAGCCCCCTGATGCCCAACTGAGCGGCCTTGGATTTCTGTTCGCCCAGCATCGGCGGCGAGATGATGTAGGTGAGGGCGACGAAAGTGCACGAGTCGGGCCCCTCTTCGAAGGCCAACTCGCGCATCGCCTCGATGTAGTAGGAGTTTTCCACGTCCCCGACCGTTCCGCCGATCTCGACGAAGACGACATCAGCGTCGGACGTCACCGCCAGCTCCCGAAGCTTGCTCTTGACCTCGCCGGTGACGTGGGGGATCATCTGAACGTCGCGCCCCAGGTAGCTGCCCTGCCGCTCCTTTTCCAGCACGCGGGAATAGATCTGACCGCTGGTCGCGAAGTTCATCCGCGTGAGGTCTTGATCGAGCATCCGCTCGTAGGTACCCAAGTCCATGTCCGTCTCCATGCCGTCGTCGAGGACGAAAACTTCGCCGTGGCGGTAGGGATTCAGCGTGCCCGAATCGATGTTCAGATACCCTTCGAGTTTGATCGGCGCGACCGTCAAACCCTTGTCCTGGAGGCATTTGGCCAGCGAGCTGGAGAAGATCCCCTTGCCCAGGCCGCTCATGACCGTGCCGAAGACGATCACATACTTGGTGCGACCGGGCCTGTAGCCGGCGGGCATGGGGGCGTAGAACTCGGTGTCATCGGAGGTGTAACTCAGGGAGGAAAGCATCTTTTCCACATCAACCGTCTTGCCTTTACGTTCGGGGTTCATATTCGCGTCCTTGTCCTGCTGCTCATCCTTTTCCTGTGGGCAGGGTTCCCGCCTGAACGCGGGCTGCCCGATAGCGTTCAACAAAAGCCGAATACTGCTCCGGCGTGTCCACGCCGTTGCTCTCGTGCGGGACCACCGCCATCGCGATCCTGGCCCCCATGGTCAGGGCCCGCAGTTGTTCAAGCTGCTCGAGCCGCTCCAGCTCCGCCGGCGGCATTTGGGTCAACCTGGCCAGGAAGTCCGGACGGAAAGCGTAGATCCCCAGATGCAGCAGCCAGTTGGCCGGCTGCTCGATTTGCCCGCGGGCATCACGCGGATAAGGAATCACGCTTCGACTGAAATACAGGGCATAACCGTTGGCGTCGAGAACCACTTTCACACAAGCGGGGTTGAGGACGTCCTCAGCCCTCTTGAAGCGACAGGCGAGTGAGCCCATCTGGGCCTGCGGACGCTGCTCCATCAATTCGACCAACGTGTCGATGGACTGCGGGTCCATCTCCGGTTCGTCGCCCTGCACATTGATGATCAGGTCAGCATCGAGTCTCGAAGCTGCCTCGGCGACGCGGTCCGTGCCGCTTGGGTGGTCCGCGCGGGTCATCACCGCTTCACCGCCGAAAGACCGCACCGCCTCGGCGATTCGCAGGTCATCCGTCGCCACCAGCACGCGTTCCACACGCCGAGCTCCGCGCACGGCTTCGTAGACGTGCTGGATCAGAGGCTTGCCGGTCTGATTGGCGAGGGGTTTCCCTGGGAATCGTGTGGACGCGTAACGCGCGGGGATGATCGCGGCTACGGACACCGGGGAGCACTTCCTCTTCTGCAGGCAAAACGTACTCTCATCGGAACAAGCACAAAGGATAGCGGCCGTCATGCGGTTTGTCAAAGCGGTAAGGCCGTGAGTCCGCGATCCGTTCGGCAGAAGACCCTGGTGCCTGTGAGTTTCTGCGCGTCTTGTCAGTGGCACCCGCGCGCCGTAGGATCACCGCTAGGTTCCGCGGCCGAGGCAGGCCCTGGACTTCTCACTTGATGCGAGGACCGAATATGTCAGCCGGTTATCCCGTTTTCGTCAAACGCGATCTCGATGGGTTCTTTGGCTTGGCGATCGACAATCTGGTCCAGTTGCTCCTGATCGTATCCTTGTGCACGACAGTCTGCGGCATGACCGGCGACAACGCCAGATTCATTTACGAATACATCATGCCGGGGGCAGCCGTCTCGTTGCTCATCGGGAACCTCTTCTATGCCGCCCAGGCACACTGGGTCGCCCGCCGTGAACGTCGGTCAGACGTCACCGCCCTACCCTATGGGATCAATACGCCTTCCCTGCTCGTGTACGTCTTCTTCGTGATGAAACCGGCCTTCGACCGCACCGGCAGTGCCGAGTACGCCTGGAAACTCGGCCTGATCGCCTGTCTCGGCAGCGGCTTGATCGAGTTCGCCGGCGCATTCGTGGCCGAACGCCTCCGCCGAAACACCCCCCGAGCCGCCTTGCTGAGCACCCTGGCCGGCATCGCTATCACCTTCATCGCCATGAAATTCGCCCTCGAAATCTGGGACCGGCCGCTGGTGGCAATGGTCCCGATGGCCGTGGTGCTGTTGGTCTACTTCTCGCAGGTGCGCTTCCCCCTCGGGCTACCCGGGGGGTTCGTGGCGGTACTCCTCGGAACCGCTCTGGCCTGGGTTTTGGGAAGCCTGGGCGTATCAACAGGCGTCCCAGTCAGCACGGAAGCAGTCCGGGAAGCCTGCGCGTACTCGGGTCGGCACTGGCCTCAATGGGTCGGACCGGTTCTGTGGGACACGATCCGCAGCGATACCGCTCAGGTCATTTCGCTGCTTTCCGTCATCATCCCGATGGGGTTGTTCAACGTGATCGGCAGCTTGCAGAACATCGAGTCAGCCGAAGCAGGAGGCGACGTCTTTGCCACCGGTCCGTCGCTGGCGGTCAACGGTATCGGGACAATCGCGGCGGCATGTTTTGGAAGCTGTTTCCCGACAACCATTTACATCGGCCATCCTGGCTGGAAGGCATTGGGGGCGCGGGCGGGCTACTCCACCTTGAACGGTCTGGTGATGACCATCCTTTGTGTGACCGGGACAGTGGCGGTCGTAAGCAAGATTGTCCCTATGGAGGCAGGCATCGCGATTGTCCTTTGGATCGGGATCGTCATCACGGCTCAAGCTTTCCAGGCTACGCCGGTGCGGCATGCGCCGGCCGTGGCCTTGGGCCTGTTCCCCGCAATCGCTGCGTGGGGGGCCATGATCGTCTCGGGAGCCTTTACCCAAACCGGCTTGAATACCGTAAACGCTGCGACCACGGCACCTGCGGCGGTCATCACCAGCCTCCCTGTGACTGAGTCCCTGCCCGCACCGGCCACGCAGCTTTCGCAGTGGCCCGGCGTTGCCACCATCCAGAGCATCTTGAGTTCGGAAGATGGCTCCAAGATGGAAACCAGCGGCTTCCTCGTCCACGGCATGAACATCATGGAGCGCGGTTACATCTTCACTTGCATGATCATCGCGGCGATTTCGGCGTTCCTGATCGACCGGCGATTCTTCCACGCGGCTGGCTGGTCGCTGGCCGCCGCTGTGTTGACGATCCTCGGCCTGATGCACGCCTACCAGATGGTGGGCAACACCGCTGACTACTGGCTGATCGGGACAACCCCGGCCGAGGGAGCCTTCACCTACCATGCCTATCCTGTGGTCATCGGCTATCTGCTGATGGCAGCGGTTTTTGTGATCATGGGTTACCGGCACCGACACGAGGCAGTCGGCACGGCCAAGACGCTTGAGGACGCCCGAGTGGTGACGCCTGGGAGTTTATCCGGGGAGTGCTTCATTTGACAACACGATAAGTCTGTTTCTGACAGTGATTTGACGCTTTGGAGGGCAGCGGTTAACCTCTTGCCGTTCGGCTTGCCCGTGAACTGGACACCGGAGGCGGACGTAAGCACCCGGTTGCCGGTGTACTGGACGATCTGAGGTTTGTCGAGACTGATTGATGGCCCCGAATAAGACTGCTGCCGCTTCCGACCCCAGGAATGTCCGCCCGGCGCCCCGCCCCGCCCCCGGCCAGCGGGCAGCCACCATTGAAGAGGCTGAACGTAAGAGTCTCGCCGTCACGGTGAAGGAGACGCTCGAGTCAATCGTTGTGGCATTCATCCTGGCGTTCGTCTTTCGCGCCTTTATCGTTGAAGCTTTCATCATTCCGACCGGGTCGATGGCCGTCACCCTCTACGGCAAGCAACTGACCAAAACCTGCTCCACCTGTGGCTACGAGTATGCCTACGGTCTTGTTGACGGCAGGCCCATCGCCGAAACGCGGGTTCGATGCCCGAATTGCCGTGCTTTGTACGACAAGTTCAGCGCCGCCGACCTGGAAAGGCCTGACAGCGGCGACCGCATTCTTGTTCACAAGTGGCCGCTCGATCTTCCAGGAGGTTGGCTCGGTCCGGACCGCTGGGACGTGACCGTGTTCAAGGATCCGGAAGACGGCACGACCAATTTTATCAAACGGCTCGTTGGCGAGCCCGGCGAGGCTCTCGAAATAATCGACGGCGACGTCTACGCCGCCAAAATGGATAACCTGCCTGCGGAATTGATCGAACAATTCGAGCAGCTTCGCAAACTGGTTTACCGGTATGGCCACGGCGACAGGCAGTCGGACTCGTCGGATGCCCGTGAAGAAATCCGCAGACTCTTTGCCGAGATCAACAAGAAGCTTCTGCCTCGCCTTGAAATTCAGCGAAAGATCGATCAGGCACCGCGCGCGCAGGAGTCGCTCTGGTTCAACGTGTATAACCACGACTACCTGCCACGCTACCAATTGCGGGATGATCAGAACAAACCCCGAGTGGGCTGGGTGCCCGACAGTCCCGATGCCGCCAAGGCATGGAAAGATACCGACCGGCGCACCATCAAGTTTGACTCCGTCAGCGATGAGATTCTCTATCTCAAGTTCGAGGGAACCATCGATGACTTCTACGCTTACAACTTCAGTGATAGCGCGAATGAAGCGATGGATTTGCGAGGCGGTCCTTCGTCAGGCCGATGTCCGGTGGGCGATGTGCGGCTGAGGTTCAGTTGGGTCGTCCGAGCCGGCAGTGGCGATCTGCTGCTTGAAATGAACCGCGACAAGGACAAGTTCATTGCCAGCATCAGCACGACAGGCAGAGTCAAGCTTGAACTGGAACGTCCGGTTGGCGGAACGGCCACCCGGCGAGAAACCATCGCAGAGACGGCACCCACGCGTTCGTTCAGCCGCGACCGGGCGGTCCAGGTGGAGTTCATGAACGTCGATTACCGCGCGATGGTCCTCATTGATGGCAAGATCGTGGCCAAGAGCAACGACAAGCAATACCACCCGGTTATCGAGCGGCTGGAACGGTTTTGTCACCCGACGCCTACGGACGCGACCTGGGGCACGGTTGAACCCACCACCGTCCGGATCGGCGGCAGGAACATGCAGTGCGATCTCAAGCATCTCGTGTTGGAGCGAGACGTATACTACCGATCCCAGCCGCTTCTCGGCGCTCCATGGAAAGGTGGAAGCTTGCGGCTGCACGACTGGGCGGGCTGGGGAACGGCCGGACATCCGATTCTCCTGCGCCCCAAGCGAGTCCGGGATGGCAAGACGTTCGAGGCCGAGTACTTTATGCTCGGAGATAACAGCCCCCACAGCAAGGACTCCAGGCTTTGGGAGACCGCCGGCAGTCATCTCATCCCCCTGGAAGATGAATATCAGTTGGGTACCGTTCCGGAGGATCAGTTGATCGGCAAGGCGTTCTTCGTGTACTGGCCGGCGGGATATCGCGCAAAGTGGACTGCGGGGATCGGTTTGATACCCAATTTTGGCCGGATGCGATGGATTCGTTAGGGGATAACCCGCATAGTTATCCACACAACTGGCGTGAAATTGCCATGACTTTAATTCCTTCTGGGTGAGTCTGGCTGTGATTAAATCTGAGCGCGGGAGCTGATTAACAGGTGATGCATAGCCCCCTAAAACCTTGTCAGGAAGATGCTTGTACGCTGTTGTCTTCCTGCCCCGAAAAAGGGCACAGGGTTTTTGTATCAGAAAAGCAAGGCGCCTCGTCGGTTTTTCGTCGTGGACGCAGGGCTTTTCAACAGGCTATCCACAAGGAAAACTGGTGACAACCCGACAGCGATTCTGCCGAGGTGGTGATGCCTAAAACTCGCAACCTGCTGACAACCATCGATCTGATAAAACGCTACGGCGCGCGGACGGTTGTGGACCGCGTCAGCTACTCCGTAGGGCAAGGCGAAATCGTGGGCCTGCTGGGGCGAAACGGGGCGGGCAAAACCACAAGTTTCCGTATCACCATCGGCATGATCACGCCTGACGGCGGGCAGGTGTTGTTCAATGGTGAGGATCTGGCCAGTTTACCCATGTACAAGCGAGCACAGCGGGGTATCGGCTATCTCTCTCAGGAGCCCAGCGTGTTTCAGCGGCTGACGGTCCGACAGAATCTGCTGGCTATCCTGGAGTGTATGAAGCTTGGCCGCCGTGAGCGCAACCTGCGCGCCGACGCGCTGCTTGAGCAATTCGGACTGCGACACCTCGAAGGTCAACTGGCCCGCAATCTGTCCGGCGGCGAGCGACGGCGTCTGGAGATCGCCCGGGCCTTGGTGACCGAGCCGCTGCTGATCCTGCTGGACGAGCCGTTCAGCGGCGTCGACCCGATCGCCGTCGAGGGGCTTCAGAAGGAGATCATTCGCCTGCGGGCTGAGCATGGCATCGCCATTCTCCTGACAGACCACAACGTCCGGGAGACGCTTTCTGTCACCGACCGAAGCTACATCATCCATGAGGGACAGGTCATCGCCGAGGGAGCGCCTCGCGACCTGATCAACGACTCCAAAGTCCGGGAAATCTACCTGGGCAGCACCTTCCGCGGCGACGAGTTCGACCATCCCAGGTACCACGCTGGAACGACCGGATAGGCCGGCCGCGCCATGGCGGCGCATGACCGATCGTTGGACCGTTCCGTTGCACAAGCAGGCACCGCAGAACGAAGCCGGGCTTACGCCTTGGGTGGTGCCGATCCCCCTATGTGCTTGCGTTTCTTCTCCGGTGCCTTCATCAGGCGGGGGGCGGGGGCGACGTCGACCTCATCGTCGTTGTCCGACAGCAGTACGTTGCTGTTCGGGTAATGCTTGTGAATGGCAAACCGGCGGGCGGCCCGATAGTAGCGGGTCATCCGGTTCCAGTCGAAATGCTCGGCGTAAGCCTCGACCTCATTGCGGAGTTGAATGCGCTGTCTGGTCGACATCCGCGTCAGGGCGTGCATCCAGTCGGTGATCAGGTCGATGGTCTTATCGATGCTCACGCCACGACGACGGGCGATGAAAATGCCGTGCTGGTTGTGTTGGGGAAAATGACTCATCACATAAGCCCCGAAACCGCTGTAGTCGCTGGTGATGGCGGGTATCCCTCGAATCACGCATTCCATCGGCGTGTAACCCCACGGTTCGTAGTACGAGGGGAACACGCCCATGTTGCAGCCGCGAACAAACTGGTCGTACTCCAACCCCAGGATCGGGCTCGTCGAGGTGATGAATTCCGGGTGAAAGATCACTTTGACGGGATCCTCGGATAGATTGATCAAGCCTCGGTGACGCAGGTGTCGAAGGATCAGATCGCCGCTGTCGTCAACCAGGTCGTGGGTGACGATCGTGGGCGGCGGGCCTTGGCGCCACGCATGCATCATGCGTTTGAGCCGGACGCGGGCGAATTCGTCGAGCAGGTCTTCGGTGGTGGGCATTCGCCCGAACGCGATCGTCCGAAACAAGTGTTCGCCCATTTCGTCCTTGATGGCTTCGCATGTTTCGCGAAGCTCGTTGAACATAGCCTGCCGGTTGAGCGTTTCGACGTTCGGCGAACGATAGTTGGCCGGAGCAATAATGAAAGCAACGACCGTTACGCCGTTGGGGTGCGCCTTGAGTCGCTGATTCAGACGGTACAGGGCCTCAATATACAGATCGAAGCCCTTGTTTCGGTATTCGTAGCGTCCTGCAGTGAAGAAGTAAAGCGTTTTTGTCAGGTCAAACGTATAGCTGGGGAAAAAATGCCCCATGGTGAACTCGTGAATGAGGGCCTTGTTCTCGCGGTGCAATTCCTGAAACCGGTACGGCGCGGCAAACCGCTCGACGTTGAGCCCGTTGGGCAAGAGGATGTCGGGCTTGCGCCGGAGGAACTGCTCGGCCTCAAGGGCGGTGATACCCGAGACGGTGGTGAAGACATCAGCACAATGGGTGGCCGCTTTTTCGAGTTGAAACCGCGAGCCGATGCCATGCTCGTTGGCGACGGCCTCTCCGTCGCTGTGCGGCAAGTGGGCGTAGAGATCGACGTTGGCGGCGCTGAGGCTCCGGCCGACCAGTGTGGCATGCGTCGTAAAGACCGTGGGTAGGGCAACCTGCCGATGTTTCAGGATCGGCAAGGCGGCTGCGCTCTGGTATTCATGAAAGTGCGCGAGCATAGGCCGGTCTGCGCTGCGATCGCGAATGGCCGAGAGCAGATCCGCCACCGCATATCCGAAGACGACCATGTCGCCCATTTCGCGATCGCCGAACGGCGTGCCGATGCCGATATCCTTCCAGAAGAAGTACTTCATCTGGTCGGCGTGGGGAGCCAGCGACGAGAGGTCCACGAGTAGAACCTGGGGCCGGCCGGTGATCAGCCAACGGCCAAAGTGGATCACCACGCCCCGTTCCCTCAAAAGGCTCAGAGCCTCACCGACGATGCCCGAGGCGGCTTCCGGCTCGAACTCGACTGCGGCGGCAGCCGGCCGATAGGGCCCCACCAGCCAATACCCGTCACCCCATCGACGGGCAGTCGCCGGAGCCTTGGTGCGAAGGACGGTGTAAATCCCCCCAGTCTGACAACAGACCTCCCAGGCTATTTCGAAAAGCAAAGGGCGCACCCCCGCAGGAGCAGTCGCGGGCGAGGACTCGGTTACTGCCCCCTCTGGTGCCGACTGATCGGGCGCGGACGAGTGATGGACATCCTGATCGGCCATGCGATAACCTCGGATGGACCCCTTCCCCGCCGAGACGGCGGGGAATAATACGCGCAGAAGGGCCAACAGACAAATCTGCTGTCCACCTCTCGACACAGCCTGGCGCGTGGCATTTCGTTTGAAAGGCAAAAGCAACGCGACTTGCCCTGTGTGCCGCGCCTCGCAGATCCGGCTCACCCGTTGCGTGCTCTGGACTCTGAACCCCGGCCCCTCCGCCTCACTTTGCGCCGCATTTGGCGAGCCCTTGCTCCAGGTCGGCGATAATGTCCTCGGGGTCTTCCAGGCCGACGGAGAGGCGGACCAGTTCGTCGATGATGCCGAGCTGGTAACGTTCCTCGCGAGAGACGTTGTAGTAGCTGTTGAGGGCCGGGTGGGTGATCAGCGTCTCCGGTCCGCCGAGGCTCGGGCCCATCAGGCATAGCTTGAGCGAATCCAGGAAAGCGAGAGTTTGCTCGAGATTGCCGTTCACCTCGAAGGTCACGACCGCGCCGAAACCCCGCATTTGACGCCGGGCGATGTCGTGATGGGGGTGAGTGGGCAGGCCCGGATAGTAAACCCGCTTGACCTGCGGCTGCTTCTCGAGCCACTGTGCGACCGTCATGGCAGTGCTGTTCAACCGCGCCATGCGCAGCCCAAAGGTCTTCAGCCCACGAATCAACAGGTAACAGCTCATCGGGTCCATGACCCCGCCGGTAACCCGCTGCCACTGGTAGATCGGCTCAACCACGGAGGCCCTCCCGGCAACCGAGCCCCCCAGAATATCATTATGACCGCCGAGATACTTGGTTGTACTCTGAACGACGAGATCGATGCCCTGCTCGAGCGGCCGCTGGTTGAACGGCGTGGCGAAGGTGCTGTCGATAACGCTGAGAACCTTTTGGTCGCGCGCGATCCGGACGACCCGTTCGACGTCGGCGATGTTGAGGTACGGGTTGGTGGGCGATTCGGAAATAATCATGACGGTGTCTTTGCACACCGCGTCGGCCATGGCGTCGTAGTCGCCCATCGGCACGACGCTGGCCCGAATGCCGAATCGCGGCAAAACCGTCCGCACGAAATTGAGCGTCTGCTTGTAGGCGTCGTCGGTGATGACCAAGTGTTGTCCCTGGCTGCAATAGGCCAGGATGGTGGCGCACACGGCGCTCATCCCGCAGTCAAAAAGGACCGCTCGCTCCGCCTTTTCCAAGGCGGCCAGCTTGCGTTCCGCCGCCTGGCGGGTCGGGTTGCCGTATCGGCTGTATTCGTAATGCGGCACTTCGGCCTTGCCGAAAGCCAGCATTTCATTAACGTCCTTGAAAACGAAGGTGCTGCTGTAGGCGATCGGCGTGGTGATTGTGCCGCGCCAGCGGTTCTCTCCGCAATGTACCGCATCCGTGTCCGGATGCCCGGTCGGGCGCTTGGTGAAATCGCTCATGGTGTCTCCCGAATCACGTCTTACATCTCAGTCATCAAGGTATATTCTATTGAGGGTGGCAAGTTGGGTCCACGCGTGGCGTCAGTAGCGGAACTTCGCGGCGATCGGCATCCGCCGACCGAAGCCGAAGGCTCGGGAGGTGACTTTCAGGCCCAGTGCGGCCTGCTTACGCTTGTACTCGGCCGTGTCGACCAGGCGAATAACCTTCTGCACGGTCCGGGCATCGTATCCGGCGGCCACGATTTCGTCGGCGCTTAATTCCCGGTGGATGTACATGTCCAGAATCGCGTCGAGCAGGTCGTAAGGCGGCAACGAATCCTGATCCGTCTGGTTGGGCCGCAGCTCAGCCGACGGCGGTTTGGTCATGGTGCTGCGCGGTATCAGCTCGCGTCCGGCTCTGTTGTTGATGTACTCGGCGAGCCTGTAAATCATGGTCTTGGGTACGTCGCTGATCACCGCCAGCCCGCCGCACATGTCGCCGTACAGGGTGCAGTAGCCCACGGCCAGCTCGCTCTTATTACCCGTCGTCAGCAACAGACAGCCGAACTTGTTCGAGAGAGCCATCAGAAGCACGCCGCGGATGCGGGCTTGAATGTTCTCTTCCGTGACGTCCGGCGCACGGCCCTCGAAATGCGGCTTGAGCTGCTCCTCAAAGGTCTCGTGCAGGGCCCCGATCGGTATGACCTTGTAGCGAATACCAAGGTTGCGAACCAGGGCTTCCGCGTCGGCAAGGCTGTGGTCGCTGCTGTAACGGGAGGGCATGGCGACGCCGGTGACGTTGTCCGGCCCAAGGGCATCAGCGGCCAGGGCGGCGGTCACGGCCGAGTCGATGCCGCCGGAGAGCCCCAGCACGACACGCTTGAAACCGCACTTAGCCGTGTAGTCCCGCAAGCCCAGAACCAGTGCGGCGTGCAACGAAGCGATTCCATCGGGGTAGGGTTCAATCCGAGCACCCGAGGGCGTGCCGGTGTCGACGACCAGAAGATCTTCGTCGAATGCCTTCGCCTGGGCGACTACTTCTCCCCGGGCATCGATCATCATTGACGCCCCGTCGAATACCAGCTCGTCGTTTCCGCCGACCTGGTTGACGAAAATGATGGGCAGGTGGTGCCTGCCTGCCTGGTGGCTGAAGAGCCGCCGTCGGAAGGCGTGCTTGTCGAGCCAGAAAGGCGATGCGCTCGTGTTGATCAGCAACCTGGCGCCGGCTGCCGCCAACTGCCCGATGGGGTCCTGATGATAGATCCGCCGACCGATCAGTTGTTCGTCGTTCCAAAGGTCCTCGCAGATGCTCACCCCGAGCGGGACGCCCTCGTGTTCGATCAGAGACACGGACGGGCCCGGTTCGAAATAACGTTGCTCATCAAAGACGTCGTAGGTCGGCAGCAGCGACTTATGCCGAACCTCCCTGATCTGGCAATCGCGACAGTATGCCACCGCGTTGCGGAGCCGCCGGCCTTCCGGATCCTTGTTCTGCTCGACGAATCCGACGATCGCCGAAACGCCCACACAGTGCTCGGCGATCTGCCGGGCGGCCTCGACGTTTGCCTGTATGAATCGCGGCTTGAGCAACAGGTCTCGCGGCGGATAACCCGTCACGGACAACTCCGGAAAAACGACCAGCGAGGCCATGGCCTGCCGGGCTTGCGAGATCCGGTCGATGATCATGCGTGTGTTGCCGACAATGTCGCCGACAATCGGGTTGATCTGTGCGAGGGCGATTCTCATGGGGTCAAAAACTTCCAGGTCGAAGCGCTGCGGCGCTTCGGCCGCCCGGCAACAGGTCTTGCGACGGAACAACACGGAACCCGCGGAGCGTCGCCGCGCGGATTGCCCAGCATCTTAGTCGTATCGGCCGGTGTCGGCCAGTTGGGGCGAGTCCGCGATGAGCCGGTCCCGAAGAATAGCTGATCAGCCGGCGTCTTACGCAGTGTTTGCGGCCGGCAGTCTCTGTCGGCCGGTCAAACGGGACCGGCGATACTTGTTCCCGACTCTGGTGACGGGGTTTGCCCCACAGCGGGAAGGTGTGGCTTACTCTGCCGGCGTTGCCTGCGGTTTGCGCTTCTCGATAAGTCGTCCTGCCCACAGGCCGACTTCGTAGAGCAGCACCATCGGCAGAAGGAGGAAGAGCATGCTGACCACGTCCGTGGTGGGTGTGATGATCGCCGAGGCGATCGACATGCCGAACCACACGTAGCGACGCAGGCGGGCCATCTGCTCCACAGGGGCAATCCCGACGGCGGCCAGAAAGGCGACGATCACCGGCACCTGGAAAGCAATCCCGAAAGCCGCGGAAAGCTGCAACACGAAGATGATGTTATCGCTGATCCGGATGTCGGGTCTGAGCCGTGGCCCCTGCGTGACCGGCGTGAGGCCGCCGCTGCCCAGATAGTAGACCTGGTTGCCGTAGCGGATGCGGATCTGACGCTCCGTTCTGTTCATCCAGAACACGCCTTCAGGGGGGGCCACGGGGTCCGCGACGAGAGCAGGAATGCGTGTCAGCGGAGGCCAAGATGACTCGGAGCCCTGCGGCAACGTCGTTGCGGGCTGAGAAACGGCCGTTGCAGGCCAACCTTCGTCGGCCTGATCGACCTCGACCGGCTTGCGTTCCGTGGTGCCGAGAA
This sequence comes from Phycisphaerae bacterium, assembly GCA_035384605.1. Classification (NCBI taxonomy): domain Bacteria; kingdom Pseudomonadati; phylum Planctomycetota; class Phycisphaerae; species Phycisphaerae bacterium. The sequence continues at coordinate 389 of DAOOIV010000026.1, read as the reverse complement.
GGAAGGCAGGATACAAGCCCGTTCGATCAGGCAGCTTGTTCTGGTAGGTCAGCAGAAAACTGTAGAGAAGCGGCGCGGCGATCACCAGGAGGAAACCCGCGCCGGTAAAAAACAGGGCGATCGACGCCGGAGCAAAACGTCGGACCCACTTGCGCTCATGCGGATACAGGCCGGCGGCGATGAAACCCCAGATCTGCGTCAGGCTGAACGGCGCGGTGATGATGAAGCCGACGATGATCGCGACCTTGAGCGAGATCATGAAGGCCTCCGCAGGGCTGAAAAAGCCCAGCTCGGCCGGATAGCCTTCCTTGCGAAGGATGGCGAAAATCGGAGCGCACAGAAAGCCCAGCAACTCGTCACTGTAGATGAAGCAGACCACCGCCCCGACC
>DAOOIV010000025.1 GCA_035384605.1 Phycisphaerae bacterium | reverse complement strand
CGGGCCGAGCGAGCGAGGGTGCGGCCCGGAAAGGATTCCGGGCCGAGCGAGCGAGAGTGCGGCCCGGAAAGGATTCCGGGCCGAGCGGGTCGGTGGGTTCGTTTGGTCGGAGAGAGTTCTTGGGGTGTTGGCTCTTGGCTTCGGCCGGAGGGGGCTGGTCTTCAGGTTTCAAAGAGCGGGCAAGGGAGCTTCCAGCAATCAGCAATCAGCTCTCAGTCGTCAGCTAGACAAGGGGGGGAACATGAGGGGTGCTCCGGAAAGGGCGGTTGGAGCGGAGCGGCGGCGGGGCTTTGGGCTCTGGGCTGTAAGCTCGCGGCTCTTGGCGGGGCCGGGGGTGTGGGGCCTGTGACAGAAGCGGCGGCACTCCTGGCGGCTGACCCGGTTGTCGCGAACGCAAGCCGAAAGCAGACCGCTTCAGCGGTCTTTCCCGAAGGGCAAACAGGCCGGCCGTTTTACGACTGGTTCACGGTCGGCCAATTCCTCCCTCACGGTGTCACCCCATCGAGCCTGTTTTAACGGGCCTGTCCTTGTCGAGTAAGCCCGTTGAAACGGGCTGAGACCATAGGAAGAACAACCGCGGGCGACCACAACCGGTCATACAACGGTCGGCCTATCAGCCCGCCTTGGGCGGGAAGACCCCCTCAAGAGGGTTGATTGCCCAACCTGGACCGGTCGGCATGCCCGCCCAGACGGTCGCGCACTGCAGGCGGAGCAGAGATCTCTTACAATCTGGCGCATTGCTCGGAGGTGCGCGAGCGTGACAAGACGCGAGGAACATCAAACCAAGCATCGGCGGGTGGTCGAGTACATGGAATCCCATGCCCTCGATGCAGTGGTGCTGGCTCAACGACCGAACTTTGCCTGGTACACCGCCGGGGGGCTCAACCATGTGGGAACGGCCGACAGCACCGGCATCGCCGCGCTGTTGATCACCAGGGAGCGGACCATCTGTCTCACCAACAATATCGAAGCCCCGCGACTGGCCGACGAGGAACTGGCCGATTTGGACATCGAGGTCAAAGCGGCATCCTGGTTTGATGAGGAGGCCCTGAAGCGACTTTGGTTGGCGGAGGTCGGTGGACTTCGGACAGCCTGCGACGTGCCATTTCCTGCCTTGCCGGGCGGGGTGTGCTGTCTGGACACAGACTTCGCGACGCTTCGATGGGTCATGACGGAGGGTGAAATCCGACGCTACCGCATCCTTGCCCGGGACGTGGCGGAGTGCCTTGAGGTTGCCTGCGGCCAAGCCGAGCCTGGCATGACGGAATTTGGTTTGGCCGCCCGAATAGCCCAGACGGCCCTCGCCAAGGGCATTCGCACTCCAGTCCTGCTCGTGGCGGCCGATGATCGCATAAGGCATTATCGGCATCCCATTCCGACCGGTCGGGTTTTTGAACGGTACGGTATGGGTGTCCTGGGTGGTGAACGGCACGGTCTGACTGTCTCAGTAACCCGCCTTTTCAGCTTTGGCCCCATTGACCCGGAACTTCGTCGCAAACATGAAGCAGTCTGCCGAATCGATGCGGCCATGATGGCTGCCACCCGTCCGGGCAAGGCCATGGGCGAGGTGTTGGCTGTTGCTCAGGAAGTCTATGCCCAGCAAGGCTTTACCGACGAATGGACCTTTCACCACCAGGGTGGGCTCACCGGTTACCTCGGGCGCGAAATCCGCGTTGCTCCTGGCTGCCTGATTGCCATTCAGGGGCACCAGGTTTTCGCGTGGAATCCCTCGATTGCGGGGACCAAGAGTGAGGATACCCTTCTGGTCGGTCCAGGGCGGAATGAGATTCTTTCTCTGACGGGGGGGTGGCCCACGATGCCGTTTGCCGTTCAAGGTCAACAGTACTGTCGCTGCTGTGTCCGGGAACTGTGAGTATTCCCGTTCAAAAACGGGAAGGTATGACCGGCGGCACAGAACCGACCTTCAAGCGCGTTTAAGTATTTACTTATCAATTACTTAAGATCTTGCTGACGAGCTATCTCCTACCGCTCAACTTGAGCTTGTTTGGCAATTGGGGACTGCGAGAACGGGTCTTGTCCGCCCCATCGAAAACTCACAGGATTTGGTCAGCCGGTTGCTGGGCGTCCCAAGGACTCCAACGGCCTTGACAAAACCACTCAACTATCATAAAGCTACCGACCGATTGGTACTTTTTGTGGGAGGCGCGCCCATGAACAATACGAACACAGCTCCGGTTCAATCGCGCGGCGAGGCGACGCGAACCGACATTCTTCAGGTCGCCCGCCAGTTGTTCAGCAAGCATGGCTACCACAGGACTGGTATCGCCGACATTCAGGAGGCGACGGGCCTGACCAAAGGTGCGTTCTATCATCATTTCCATTCAAAGGAGGATCTGGCGCTGGCTGTGTTGGAGCGGACCCGCCAGGAATACGCGGAACAACTCTTTGCCCCGGCCATGAAGCAACACACGGCTGCGGAGCGTCTCGAGGCCCTGCTCGACCAAGCGGCCGAGTTGAACAACCGGCCCGAGTGGTGCAACTGTCAGATGTTGGCCACCCTGACGGCCGAGCTGACCCCCGCCGACGGCCGTCTTCGAGAGGCGGTTCAGGACATCTACGACGACCTTCAGGATCGCTGCCGCAAGCTGCTGCGTGAAGCCCGCGATGCCGGCCACACCAGCGACCAGGTCGATCCGGACACAGGGGCCCAGTGGATCGCCAACACGTTGACGGGGTTGAGTCTGGCGAAGAAACTGGGAATCGCCCGCGTGCCGGCGACCAACCTGATTGACGCGATGAAACGCACTCTGATCAAACGCTCAGGCAGGGTGAAGGGACAGGCCTCGGGAAACGGTGAGTCATCCAAGTCACAACCGCGCACGATACCTGGGGGGAGGAGCGACGCATGAACGGCACGGCGGTCTTGAAGGCCCAACTTGACATGAGTCGCCAGTGGCTGATGGCCCTGCTCGCGGACGTCGAGGGGGCGGAAGTCACCGCACCCACGCCTAACGGCGGCAATCATCCCTTGTGGGCTTTGGGCCACATCATCCACTCCGAGGCCGGAATCGTCAACGGTTTTGTCCTCGGTCGGCCAAGCCCCCTGGCCCGGTGGGACAGACTCTTCGGTAAGGGCAGCCGGCCGGTTAACGATATCAGCGTCTATCCTTCTCTGACTGAGCTGCGGGCGGAGTTTGACAGGGTTCGCGGTGAGACCCTCAACGTGCTCTCCGAGATGTCTGAATCGGATCTTGACAGGCCGAGCAAGGCTCCCACGCACCTGTCTTCCCTGTTCGGAACGATCGGCCAGTGTTTCGCGATCATCGGCCTCCATGCTTGTTTCCATGCCGGCCAGATTGCCGATGCACGCCGCGCCGCGGGAAAGAAACCCGTGTTCGATTCTCAGAACTGAACCGGCCTTGTGCTCGCCTGCGCCAGGGCCGTCCTGGTTTCTCACACTGCTGCTGCTATTACGTCTCCACCGCCTGCACATTCCTGGTCAACCGCTGTATGACGCCTGCCTTGGTGACGAAGAAGAACGGCACATTCAGACTGGTCGACGTCGATGCCGTGAACCTTGGCCTTCGGCCGACTATTGGCACGCCTGGGCCGGCATGCACATGTTGTAGCCGCCGGCCGAACAGCAGATGCTCGGAAACTCGCAATCCAGATCGTTATCGCACAGCAAATCGCAGAACGTCGCAATCTGGCACGTTTGCTCGCCGCCGATCGGCCCACAGCATGTCAACCCCGGCGTCGTGCAATCCGAGTCGAAAGTGCAGGCGGCGCCCATTGTTCCTGGCTTTGCCTTGCATGCGACTCCGGATCCGTCGTTGCTACTGCTCCCGTTGCAGCCGCTCAAGAACTCCACCTGCTCGGGTGTGAGGACAAAAGAAAACCCGCCGGAGCAGGTCATTTCCATCCGCCCCGACTCGCTGACACTGACGGTGTACGAGGAGCCCGATGCGGTCGTGATCGTGGTTTCGCTGTCATTGCCGGTGATCGTCCCGCATAATGGGTTACCCTTGGCCGTCGGCCCGTAGACTCTTGTGACAGGTCCTTGAAAGATGGAGAACTCCGACTCCATCTTGGAGCCGTTCTCGAACTCAAGGACAAAGCCGGCACCAAAGGGGTTGAAAGGATCGATCTCGTAGAAGCATGCGCCTTGCGGCGCATAGCACGCATAGAAGTCGCCCAAGCCACTGGCACAGGTGTTCCAGAACGGGTTGTCGGCGATGCTGGCTACCACGCAGGCAGCCTCGTCGATCGGGCCGGGGTCGACGTCTTCGGTGGTGATCACCGGTACCTGGGTGCAGTTCGCGGAGCAGTCGGCCGGATATCCCCCTGCGGCCAGCCCCGAGCCGCTGTGGATGGAGCGCGTCGTCACGCAATAGGAGTCATTCCGCATGGCCGACGGGCAACTGTCCGAGATCGGTGTCCATACCTCGATTCGCATGTCGGTATTACGCTCGACGTACATGCAGAAGTAGCCGTACATATCCGTGTAGTCTGAGGAGATTCTGCCGGCCGACTCCGGGATCGCCTGGACGAAGGCACCGGCCACCGGATTACCTTGCGCATCCTTGACCAGGCCCCAGATACAGGTCGGCACGATGGGCCGATCGATGTTGCACGGCGACAGATGGCCAATGGTGGCGATGTAGCTGTCGGTTTGAGGATCGTAAATGGCGTCACCATGTTCGGATTGGACCCAGAGACTCGTGGCCGCATCGAAGATCCACACCTCCGACGTGTCGGGCTTGTCTCCCTTACTGGGAGCCGGCACCTGCACCGTGATGGTCTGTCCTTGGGCGATCTGCAGCGGCTGACCGTTTTGCGTGACGGTGATGTCCAGGACCCCGTAGGTGACCAGGGGCAGTGTTTCACCGGTCAGCGTCAGACCCCGCAGCTCGCCGGGATAGGCAGCCAACTCCGCAGCCGTCGCGGGATCAAAGGGCGTGAGGCGGACATCGACGTTGCCTGTAACCGGCCGGCCCGAAGCGTTCACGAACGCACCGGGGGGGACTGTGATCGACGCGTTTCGCGCACCCGTGACCACCCCGCCGTCGGAGGCGTTGAGACTCTGCGGCTCGGCCATCGGCATCAGCGTGACAGGCAAGTAGGAACTGCCCGTCTCGTTGACGTCGACGCGAACGCCGGCGGTCACGTACCCTTCGCAGGAGATAACGACAATGTGTTCCTGTCCGACAGGCAGGTCGAGATAGAACATGCCCTCATTGTCCGTCGTAGTGGTAACGCCACCGCAGGCAACATAGGCGTTGGCGATGCGCCGGCCCGCCACGTCTTTGACGGATCCAATGACGTTGGCCTGCCCGTTGGGCAGCGGGCCGCCATTTCCATCATTCGATGGGCAACCGGCCAGAAGACATACGATACCAACTGCCCAGCATTCCCGGACAAGAAGAGATCTCTTTGGGAGCCGGATGACGTTCTTCACGTGTGTCATGGCAAGTCCTCCTTCTGCGATGGCTGGGAGATGACATGCGGCCTGGGACTCCGATTTGCCCGTTCAGCCCGGGGATGCGACGTCGATGAACTCTATTGAACCAACCGTATGTTCTCTGACGTCCTTGCCCGGCCGCGCCCCTTGGCCGCATTCTAATTATACATCACCTGCGACGGCGCCAAAGCTGTTTTCAGTCTTTCTCCGGGTTCAGGAAATGAGGCTTCCGTCCACGCGTGCGAAGAGGGTTTTCGGTCTCCACGGCCGTTGTGGGCACCTTCAAGCCGGGTGTGTTGTTGCAGGCTGCATTCAACCCGTCGATCAGCCCGCCGCACCGGCATGGCATGAACCCGAAAACATCATTGGAGGCTTACTTGGCCGGAGCGGCCGCCGTGAGAAAGAGCATCTTCGTCGGCTGAGCAACGGCAAGAAGCTACTGCGCTTCAAAGAGCAACAACTCGGAGGACATCATGGCCTCCAAGCGGACAGGCAACCCGTCTCGAACCCATTCCATGCCGTCTCGTATTGCCGTTTCCCCCGTGCTATCAAAGGTCGCGCGATAAGTCTTGCCGCGGTCCAACCCGCGGGGTTTGAATAGATAGGTGTCTGTGTCGCTGGTTCCGATCCGAACGATGGTAGCCCATCCTTTGCCGCGGTCCGGAGCCGTGTATTCCATCGCAAACCAGCCGCTTGAGGTGACTCCCCCCGTCGCAGAGACCGGGGCATGGTGATACATCCTGCAAACCGGCAGGATCGGCCGGATGAACGTCTTGTAGAGATTCACGTAATGTGCATAGCGCTCGCGCTGGCGAGGACTGAGTTCACCCAGGCTCGGGGCAACGCCCAGAAGAAGCCAGGGCGTCGAGAGAGTGAAGACGTTCCGCAAATAAGTATCCATGTGGCCGCTGCCATTGACTCCGTGGGCCCCCTCGGCCAGGCCGATGACGAAGACTTCCGGCGGCAGGGCCAGAGACTGACCACTGTAGTTCTGCAGGACCTTGGGCATGGTCAGGCCGTCGGTGAGGTAGTGTTCATGGAACCTGCCCATGGTCCCCAGGTCGTTTCGAGCGCCCCCGGCGGCGCATTGCTGGAGGATCAGGTTGGGGTACTTGGCGCGGATCCGCTCGAAGAGACCGTAGAAGGCTTCATAGTAACGCCAGTAGTTGTCCTCCGTGAAGCCGTGACGTGTCGCGGAAGGTCCTTCACTCGTGGGCAGGGGGTTGTAGTCAAGCCTGTAGAGATCGAGCTTGTATTGGTCAATGAGCCGAGCGAGTTCGGATTCCACGTAAGCGGCGACCTCCGGTTTGGTGAGATCCAGGATGGCGCGGGGTCCTACCCAGTCAGGGTGCTCCCGGGCCACCTTGCTGGTGCCGATATCGTTGCCCACGTTCCATGCATTGACGCGTTCGATCTCGACATACAGGCCGAAGAGCAGGCCCTTCTTGTGAGCGTAATCCACGATGGGCTCGAGACCGTGCGGAAAGCGAGCAGGCGAGGGAACCCAGTCTCCGGGATTGTCCCACCATCCGGCATCGACGATGAAGACGTCCGCCCCGATGGCCGCTGCCAAATCGATGTTGGCCAGTATGTTGCTTTCGTTCATGCCGGCCGTATCCCCGAACTCGTTGGCCAAGTAACCCTGGTCGCCTGTTGCCGAATACTGTACCAGGCAAGCCCGCTCTCGTGGGTAGGCAGGCAGGACGGAGCGGCGCAGGTGATCGTGCACGGCTTGCACGGCGCTGTCGAGGTCGCCTTCGATGTGGCCCAGATGCACCGCCGGCGTCTGAACGGTTTCATCCTGACCGAGGATTCGCTGGGCACACCCTGCCGACGGCCCGATGCCGAAGTGCAGTGCGCCGTCTTGCTCGCACCGGAAAGTCATATGCCAGTTGGCGGACCATGCCAGATGGCCGACGAAGTATTCACCCCTGGCTTCGTTGCGGACGATGAAAAACGGAGCGTCAAAAGCCTGCCCCAGAAGGCTTTGGATCACTGTGTCTCCTGCGGGCAACGGCTTCCACTCAAGCCAGCCTTCGAAACCTTGGTCCTGCCGGGTGAAGTAACCCAACGTATAGTCGTGCTCGATTCCGTGGGGTGGCAGCAGACGGGCATTTGTCTGCGCCCAGAGCCTGCCCGCCCAAGGCGAAACCGTCATCAGTGCAAGCGGTTTCCTGCCGTTATTCGTTATCTCCAGCCAGCGGGTCAGGACAGGGGTCCCGTCGAGCATAGTGTGTACTCTTACCGTGACGGGAGGGGCTTCGCGCGAAAGCTCAACGACGAAGTGGCGCCGGCTCGGGTTGGTTCCCTGTGCTTCGGTCGCCGAGACCCATCTCCAACCCTTGGAGAGCGGGATCAGCGGCGCATCCGGAGCGGGGTCGTCCCTGACCTGAAGTTCAAACGCGTCTTCGGCCCATCGCTGGTACGGGAGATTGATCCGGCCGCTTGGAGTCCAATACCGGCCGACCCATCGATCTTCGACCAGCCCCTCCACGTAAATCGTCGTTCCGGAGGTGTAGCGTACCTCGTGGTCAGGTGCCGGTTTCACGTTGACGTCGATGAACCCTTGTGCGGCCAGCCTGGAATCCACCAGACCCATAGCCGCGACCGCGACAATACCCGCGCGCATCAGCATTGACATTGCCCCCTAGCGAGTGACTTACGCACCTGCGGTTTCACCACCATTTTCTCGAAGGCCGGTTTGGCCGAATTGCCCGGGCCGTCCGGGCGATGGTCGAGCTTGGCGACGCCAATTACTGCAGTAATGTACTGGTGGCATGCCCGTTTATGAAGACGGCGTTGGTAGAGCACAGGGGGTGCGTGATCCGGTTGGTACGGAAACAGCCCTGCCGGGGCTTGTGTCCCGACCATCGTGTCGCATTCCGCCTGAAATCGTTGGCGATGACGAGGGTCGTGACTACGTGGTCTTCGTGAGGCAAGAACGAGCGTGGCGGTGCGGTCTGACCATTCAAAAGAAATCTGGGAATTGACCTTGTATGTTCAAGCTTGGGCCGAGAAGCGCGCAGCGGCTCTGCCCTTCCGGACTCGGCTGAATAGTCGCATCCGAATAGCGGTCCGGCCAGCCCTGGGGGGCCGCCGGTCTCACCCAATGCGCCGTTGGCGGATCAGAACCAACCCGCACAGACCCAGTAGAGTCAGCGCCGCCGGTTCGGGAGTGATGATCACGTTATCGAGATAGAAGTTGACGGGATTCTCCGCTGCCGAATTGCTGCCCGTCCAGAACTGGAACCAAGTATCGCCAGGCTGCCAGCCCATTTGGGCAAAGGTCAGTTCGAAGTGCCAGGTTCGCAAGTCGGACTGGCCCACGTTCTGCCAGGCGTCAATGAGTTTGTCGATCTGTGTCCAGCCCTGAGTGCCGTCGCTGTTGCCGACAGCATTGAACTGATACCACACGCCGCTGGCGGGCGGGAAACTGGTGCCGTCGACCATGACGTCGAACGCGATCTTGGCCGTACCGCTGTTTGCCAGCGCTTGCATCGCAAGCTGTTGATTGGCGCTTCCACCACCGGGTCCCCAGGAGAACTCCTTGGTCATTTGCATCTGCCAGCCGCCGACCGTATGGGTCTGCATCACAGTCGGCGTGTTTCCCCAGCCGGCAGGGGCATTTGCCTGCCAGGACACGTTCTGGAAACCCTCAGCATCGCTGTTGAAGGTGTATACAAGGTCAGCATGAGCCGAAGCGCTGACCATGAACAGAAGGGCCATTCCAATAAAGATCGGTTTCATCTTGTTCTCCTCCAACAAGAAGGTGTGTGGAAAATGACCTCTCTCTCCCCGCTTGCCGGTCATCGTGCGTCGCACTGTTTTCGGCAGCGGAAATCCTCCGAAATGCGTGTCAGGTAGTCTACCGCATCAGTGCCCGGCCGGTCAAGCACAATCTTTTCCGAGACCGGCGGATTCGGTCGGCTCCGGCAGCAACTCTAAATCGTTACCAGGGGCTTGGTTATGGCCGTTCGGCTAATCGTTTCTGCTCGTCATTTCACAGGACGGGCTCGCCGGCTTGACCGCGTTCTCCGGTCCTCGTTGCTCAGTCAGCCCATTTCACCACCGCCAAACTGCGCGGAGCAAGCAAGAGCCTCATTCCATCGCCGCGGACGGCGATCTCCGCGGACTGTGGCGGGATCGACAGCTCCAGTCTGGGAGCCTTCATGCCTGCCACTGTCAGAAGGACCTCGGCGGGGCGATCATTGAAACTCTCGACGGCTGCGACGTTACCTTCGAACAAGTACAAAGCGACTCGCGTGGGGCATTGAACCTGGACTCCGAACGGAGCAGTCATGCGGTCTCGGATCCGCTGCAGCGTTTCGGCCGGCATGTCCATGAGTTTCCACGGGTCGTTCGGGACGTCCAGGATGCTGATCTCGGGCACGGCCCAGTCAACCGAGCCCGCCAGCTTCTCGGCCAGTTGCCTGGTCAGGAGAAGCGGCTTGTGCGCCGCGACCATTGTCGCAATCTTGGACGCAAGACCCGCGTCCGCCGAGGCTTGGAGAGGAAGAAACATCGCAGCAGCGTCGGCGCGGATCTCGACGGCCGGTACGAGCGGTAAACCCAGCAAGCCGATGTAATCGTAGATGTAACGGTTACTGCCTCCGGGGCTGTCGGGCGGCTTTGGGGCGGCAATACCTCGCGGCGTCTTGCCCCGCAGGAGGGCCGCGAGTTCGAAAAGCTGCGGGAACTCGCGGCGGAACGCCTGAACATTGGCTTGCCCCTCCGGACTTTGCAGTGAACCGTAGCAAAACAAGAGGACTTCTCGCGCCCCGGCCAGGACCGTCTGCCGCCCTTGCTCGAGATACACAGCCGGGATGGTGCCGTATGGGTCGAACCATCCACCGCCGCATTTGTCGCCGCCGAGGGTGGCAAGCCAGCGCATGATGAAGTAGGCCTCATACTGCGACTTACGGCCCCACTTCTCGTTGTCGGGGTCGCGGGTCTCGGTGCCGACCCAGATCTTGTCAAACATGCGGGTTTGCCGCAGTACGTCGTAACCTTTTTCGTGGAACTCGTCATACCATTGCGGGTATTTGATGATGAGGCTGACGGCGGGATTGACCCTGCGGGCCGGTTCGAGAATGCGTTGTCGTGAGACGTCAACCATCAGGTCGCAGCGAAAGCGGTCCCACGACCGGTCGCCACGGGCGCGAACACAGTCCTCACATTCGCATCGGGTGGCCAGGAAATCGTCGATCATGATCTCATCGAAGAGTCCCGCAGCGTATTCGAAGATCTGCGTGAGTTTGTCAAGGCCGGCCTGTTCGGTAAAGCAGGGAAACATCCAGCCATTCACGCTCTTACGTCCGATGCCAGTGGTGGTCACGCACCCGCTGACCAGAAATCCCTGTTGCCGGAACCGTTGTTTCGCGGCAAGCAGGGCCGCGCGCTCCGCGGTATATCCGTCGCGGAAGGTTTCCAAGTAGACATGCGTGATTCCGGTTTGCCGGCACCAGGCGATGGCTTTCTCCATGCCGGCGGCATCCGACAGATGCCTTTGGACATCACGTGCAGTGAAGAGCGTAGATATCCGCAGGGTGCCTGCGTGCTGGTCCGCAAGGCTCCAGAGATCCGGTTCATCGCTTGCGGGACGGGTTGTGGTCGCCTGAGGCTCGTCCCCGGCCGCAAGTCCGGCCCACAGGCAAATAACCAGTAAGACGGCATTCCGGATTACATCTCGGCTACGAAAAGCTGAAACCCAAGACATGAGATTACCTCCCGATGGGGCTACCGAAAGGACGGGGTCCTGATCGCGGCTCGCGACCGGCGGGTATGATTCGCCGTGGCAGGGGCGACTCAGCCCGGATACGAGTTGCGTATCCTCCGCGGCGCCGGATCTGCCGGGCCTGTCAGGATGTTCGTCCGCCGGCGCCGGACTGTCAAGCGAAACCACGGCAGGCTTTGCCCGGGGAAAACGAATCACCGGAGAGGTGCTGCAGACCGGCTCGCTTGGGGACGATCCCAAACGATGGCTTGCGCCCCGCTGAAAGGACAGGGCCGTAAAGTCCCTTCCAAGTCCCAAGAGAGAACAGCTTCAGCCCGCGTGACCGGGAAAGTCGAAAAGAGGGTGGGCGCAACCGGAAGGCTTCGGTACGATAGCAGAGTGCAGCTCGGTGGACGGCCGGGCAAGATCGAATGGCGAATGCCGGGCTGGAAACCTTTCCTGCGGACTTGAGTTCGATATGCGCCTGCTCAGCATCATCCTGGCCAGTCTGGCGGCGATCATCGCGGTGACGGTGTGGCTGCAGCGGGAAGCCACGATGAGCGCCGGGCCATCGCCATTTCCACCGAAACTGCTCCATGTCGTTGGTCCGGGCAACACGTTGGCGTCGATTGCCCGGCAGGCCAACAACCCCTTGGTATTCAGCTACGATTCGCAGACACGAACCGCGGTCAGCCGTGCCACGCTGATCATCGAAGGCGAGTTGCAGCTCGGCAAGCCCGGCGATCCGGCATCGGGGGAGTGCCTCGAGATGGCTACCCAGGTGTGCGGCGACCTGCGAATCGAGGTTCGCGCCGGCGGCGTCCTGCGGCTCGACCACTCCACCCTTCGGACGGTCAGTCAGGTGTTGAGTAACACCGCCTGCTCGCGAGGTTACGCATTGTTCGTCGATGGCTCGTTGCTGATGGATCACGCTCGGATCAGCTACCTCTCGGGCAGTACCAGCCAATGTCTTCGCCAGTCGGCTCAAGCCGTCATCCGAGACTCCTCTTTCGCTTACTGCGACGGTAGCGCCCTCAGTTGCGTCAACGTCGACGGCGGCCGGATCATCATCGAGCGAAGCGAACTGTTGTGCAGCGGGAACTACGCCCTGATCGTCCAGGGATCAGGTGGGGCGCCTTTGGTGCTGAGAGACACGGTATTTGACTCACAATTGGGTGACGTTCTTTTGACCGGGGAATCAGCCCAGGTCGTGCTGATAGACTGCGTCTTCGATCCTGCCAAGATCGTGTTCAATCGCGAAAGCGGAGAGCTGACGGTCCAGTGGACCAGGCGATTCAAGGTGATTGAGGCCGACGGCCGACAAGCTGTAGCCGATGCGGTGCTACGAGCCAAACCAAGGAATGGCAGTGGCGACCTTACGGTGGTGGAAGCCAGGACCGATGGTGCAGGCGTTGCGTCGCTGACGCTGACTGATCGTGTCATCCTGCCGGGAGCGCAGGGGCGAAACACCAGCCCACAGGTAAGATATGACGTGACGGTCGTCGGCCCCGGAGGCAGGGGTATGGCGAGGCTGGAAGATCTTGCCGTACGAGGCAAAGAAATCAAAGGATCGGAGCCGATCACGCTTGAATTAAGGTGAGCCATGCTCGGTTGTGGCGTGTCCGCAATCAATGTTCTTCGCATTTCCCGGCCCGGCCGTGACCCCGAGGGGAAAAGCTTGTTGATCAAAGATCGCATGCGGGTTGTCGAGCGGCCTTGGACCTGCGATTCTGATCAGGCTCCCGACAGTCTGCGGTCGGCGGTGGACGCCGAAAGCCGCTGGTTGCCTGCTGCCGGCAGTTTCGGAGACGGCAATGTCCGATGAGAGATCGGGTCCAGTGGTGCCGTCAGTCATTTCGGTCGGCCGTCCGCGGTCCAATTGGATTCCTCTGCCGCGACAGCGAATCATCTCCATGCTGGTCGGCGCCGCAATCCTCGCCCTAGTGCACTTGCTGGTCGGTTCTGCATGGGCCCGTATCACCGGGAGCGCGGACCAGCCTGGCGGATCGCTCAGGCCGCAGATCAATCTCGCCCTGTTTGTGGCCAATCTGGTTGTTCTCGGGTCCGTCCTGCTGAGCCACCGGTCGCTGAACTGGCCGCGCGTGATCGCGTATGCGGTCGGCTATGCCGTTATCGTGTGGCTTCTCTGGCCCCTGATGCGGATCATGCCGGAAAACGCTTTGTTGCTCGTGCTTTCTCTGGTTGCCTACGCAGGCTTGCTCGGTCATCCCTGGCTGGTGGGGTACCTGTATCTCTTCCTGCTATCGCAGCGGTTTATGCCCGCCTACCTGTATTCGGCGTTCCTGCTTGCCGCCCTGTTCTACACGACCCTCCCGCCGGCGGTCCGGGCGTGGCATCACGGGCGGGAGCGGTTCGTTCCCTTGTGTCATTTGGCGGGCATGATGTTTCTGCTGCTTCTCTTGCTGCCGATCATCTATTTCTGCACCCTGACTTCCGCTCAGGACATTCACGCCCGGCTGAAAGAAGCAGATGTCCTCTCCGCCCTGGCAGTAAGCCTCAGAACCTCGGCGATCGCCGCTGCGGTGGTCATGCTGTTCGGTGTGCCGCTGGCTTATGCGATGGTTCGGCGCTGCTTTCCGGGGCGTGCGCTGATCGATAGTCTGATCGATCTGCCGATCGTTCTGCCGCCCCCGATTGCGGGCATCACCCTGCTGTTTTTCTTAGGCCCCAAAACGCCGCTGGGCCGGTTTCTTGATCAGCATTTCGGCCTGCAGTTCTTCGACAGTGAGTGGGGCATCATCGCGGCTCAGGTCTTCGTTGGTTCGCCTTTCCTGATCCGCGCCAGCATGGTTGCTTTTGAGGCGGTGGACGTTCGTTACGAGAAGGTGGCTCGGACGTTGGGGGCCTCAACGGCTTCGGCCTTCTTGCGGGTGACCTTGCCGATGTCCGTTCGTGGTATCCTGATCGGTACCATCCTGACGTGGTTCAGGGCCATGGCGGAGTTCGGTTCGCTGAGGGTTCTGGCCAACCGGCCGCGAACGATTCCCGTGCTGGCTTACGAAAGGTTCATTGAATTCCGCCAATCGGAATCGCAGTCGGTTGCCGTGCTGGTATTGCTGTTATCGCTGGGGGTCATCGTGGGAATGTGGATCATTCGGGCCATGCCGCGTCTGCTCGGCAGGGCGATAGGAGCTGCCAATGCTGCGCGTTGAAGGGCTCCGTCGAAAGGCCGGCGATTTCCGTCTATGCGTGGACCGCTGGGAGGTTCCGGCGGGGACGTACCTGGTACTCGTGGGGCCAAGCGGAGCCGGCAAGACGATGCTGCTGGAGACAATCGCGGGGCTGGAGCAGCCGTCGGAAGGCCGAATCTGGATCGGTGATCGCCTGGTTACCGATCTGCCGTCGGAGTCGCGCGGGATCGGGTTCGTATACCAGGATTGTTGTTTGTTTCCGCACATGAGCGTGCGTCAGAACATCGACTTTGCCCGCCGTTATCATCGCGGCGGGGATCGGCAAGACGGACCGGCCACGACCGAACTGGCGGAGATGCTGGGAATCGGCGGCTTACTGGATCGCCGACCGGACAGTCTGAGCGGCGGCGAGCGGCAACGCGTGGCTCTCGCTCGGGCCCTCAGTATTCGCCCCAAGCTCATGTTTCTCGATGAGCCGCTGGGGATGTTGGATCCGGTCTCGCGGGAAACCGTTGCCACGGAGTTGCGCAATTGCCACCGGCGATTCGGGACAACCACCATCCACGTCACGCACGATCATGCCGAAGCCCGGAGCCTTGGCGATGAAGTGGCCGTGATGCTTGCCGGTCTGCTGGTTCAGTCCGGCCCGGCCGAAGAGGTCTTTCGGAAACCCCACACGACGGCCTTGGCCCGGTTTCTCGGCTGCGAGAATCTGTTCGAATGTCAGGTTGTTCGGGACGCGCGTGCGGGACAGGTTGAACTGTCGCTGGGCGGGCAAGTACTGAGGTTTTCCTCGGCCATCAGCGGACGAGCGATCGCTTGTGTGCGATCAGAAGAGGTTCGGGTCCAGCCCTGGGCAGGTGCGATGCCTCAGACCGCTTCGTGCGCAATCTTACCCGGTACGCTGATCGAATCGTCGTTACGTGGTCCCCTGATCCGCATGGTGGTGGAGACCGACGGCATGCGATGGGTCAGCCTCGCCGGGCGTGCGCTGAGCGATGCGGAGCGGTGCCGCGTGGGGATGAAAGTCGCCGTCCTTGTCGATGCCAAGGCCGTGCATCTGATTCCGGCGGAGACGTGACGATGGCACTGCTTGGATTCATTTTCAAGATCTTTCACGAACCGTTGGTCCCGGTGGCGGGGACGGTGGACCTGGCCCCGTTTCTGGTCATGGTATCCCTGCTGAGCGTCGGGGCCGTCTTCATGCGGCTGCGGCCTGCCTGGCGACGCCAGTGGTTGCGGCGGATCGTCCAGTCCGTGGGCTTGTTGGCTTTCGTATTCGGGCTGCATCCGTGTGCCTGCATGGTTCGCGACCTGTTGCGAGGCGGCGCCTGGATCAACTACAACAACGTCTGGGCGTTTCAGTCGATGATGCTAGTCGTGCCGGTGCTTGCGTTTGGAATGGCATGGGGAAGGGCATTCTGCGGATGGGTCTGCCCAATCGGCTTTGTTCAGGAGCTGGTGGGCAAGTTAGGCGAGCCCCTCTGCCGCGAAGGGAGTTCCAGAGGCGTACTATGGGTACGCTTTGTCATGGCGTGCTCGCTCCTGCTCGGAACCCTGGCTGCATACGCTTTCATTCGACCGCACAACGAGCCGCTGCTGCAGGGCATTCCGGCCGCATATCTGATGGTCCTTTCGATCCTGATCACCTTCAGTGTGGCGGATCGTCAATGGGAGGTCGGCCTGCGGAGGGTGCGTTATGCGTCGCTTGCCTTCTTCGTGGGGGGAACCATCCTGAGCATTCACATGCAGGCCGCTTTCTGCGTGCTTTTCACCAATGATCGCCAGTACACCATGTTATTGCTATTGGCGGGTGTCCTGGCCGCAGCGGTTATCCTTTCGTCGGCCTGGTGCCGATTCTTGTGCCCGGAGGGGGCTTTGCTCAGCCTGGTGACGCGCGTGAGCGGTTGGCGGGTGCGGTTGGAGCCAAGCCGCTGCACGAAGTGCAACGCCTGCCGGCAGGTCTGCCCGACGGACGCGATCGAGGCGGGTCATGTGGATGACTCTGCCTGCCTGGCCTGCTGTCGCTGTATCGACGCGTGCCCGTCCGGGGCGCTCGACGTCGAAGAAGCGGCGAGCGATCAGAGGTCTTCCCCGGAGCCCGTGGAACCCGCCAAGGCAGCTCGAGCATGATCAAACGACATCGATTCACGTTGGCCTGCTGCCTGTTGCTTTCTTCGGCCTCCTGTCGGCAGAAGGCAGTCCCCGTCGAGAAACCGCTCCTGGCCGAGGAATTGCCGCAGTTCGACCAGCCCCTGTTGTATGCGGCGTGGAATCAGGAGGGAAGCTGGCCTCAGTTCTGCCATGACCCCCTTCACAGCGGGCGATCAGACGTCGATCTGGGTTCGGCGGAGATGGAACTCGCGTGGCGATTTCGGCCGACAACCCGGGCATGGACGTATCAGCCGGGCTTTGCGGTCTGGTCATCTCCTGCGTCGGGGACGATCGCGGGTCGGCCTCTGGTGGTTTTGGGTTCCCAGGATCGAAACGTCTATGCGGTGGATGCCCGTACCGGCGAGAAGGCGTGGGAGTTTCGCCCTGGTGCGCCCGTGTTTGCGGCGCCTGCACTGGGAGTCGTCGGCGGACGGGCGATGGTGTTCGCTGCCTCACTCAACCGATCGATCTACGGACTGGATGCCGTCGACGGCAGCCGTATCTGGCAGTGTGAAACAGCGTCGTGGTCATTCACCGCCGCCCGAAGCGTGATGGCCTCGCCGACGGTTGTTGTGGACAATCGTGGTGAGGTTCTCTTGCTCGCGGGCGTATGGAACGCAGATCGCTCTGCGACGCAGAACGTGCAATCAGGTGAGTGCCTGGCCATTTCGGCCGCCAACGGCGAGGTCAAATGGCGTCGGCGGCTCGGGAGCGTGCCGGTCAGTTCACCTGCATTCGCCAGAGTACATGGTGTGGAAACG
The DNA here is from genome assembly GCA_035384605.1 of Phycisphaerae bacterium. NCBI lineage: Bacteria > Pseudomonadati > Planctomycetota > Phycisphaerae > Phycisphaerae bacterium. Next base: position 34,049 of record DAOOIV010000025.1, on the reverse strand, counting down.
GTTTTTGTCGCCTGCGGAGATGGGACGGTCCATGCGCTCGCTCTGGCGGACGGTGCCGTTTTGTGGACGGCGGTGCTGAATGAGGAATCCCATTCATCTCCTTCCATCGGGCTGGTCGAAGGGTTGGCCCAGGTTTGCATCGGCAGTCGGCTCAACAGCGTGTTCGGTTTGAGTGCCTCATCGGGTGCCAGAAGATGGCGGGCTGAGACGGGCTATTGGGTTGATGCCACCCCGGCATGGCTGAAAGAGCCGAGCGATGGCGGTCCCCGGGCGGCGGTCGTGGCCGGTTCATATGACCGAAGTGTCTACAAATGGGACGCGCATGACGGAACGTTACAGTGGCAGGTCCTCACTGGGAATTACGCCTATTCAAGTTGTGCATTGGCGAGAATAGGGCAAACACCCGTCGTTCTGGCGATGTCATGGGACGAACACCTCTACTTGTTCGAAGCCGGCAGGGGACAGATGCTCTGGCGGTATCAGGGCGGCCCCCTTCTATGGTCACACGCGTACATGGGGGACTCACTCTGGGCCTCGCCTGCGGTGATAAAGGCCGAAGGCCGACCGATGTTATTGTTTCCCGCTTTCGATGGCGTGCTCTACGCCTTTCGGCCGATTCAACCCACAGCGGCGTCAAGATCTGCCGACCCGAGACACTGAGCGCCCGACAGCGGTTCAGGAAAACGATAAGCATAGGCAATATTTGCAGGCGGCCCAGCAATTTCCCAAGTCTTACTAGGGACTTGCCTGATACAACTCCAGGGGTTAGACTAATAGTGCATGGTCGAGAGTCGTATCCGCGATGCGGCGTGTTGTTGAATGAGAGTTCTTCGCGAGTGTCTCGAGCTGCGCCGGCAGTTCGATGTGGAGTCGCGGTTGCAGATCCGGTCAATTGAAGAGGGAACACTCATGTACGTCCATTGCATTCCCGGCAGATCGAAAAAGGCTTTCACGTTGATCGAGGTCTTGGTCGTCGTCGCCATCATGGCTTTGCTCATGTCGATACTGCTGCCCAGCCTGCGCAACGCTCGGGCGCTGAGCAGGGCGGTGGTTTGCAGTACGCAGTTGAAGCAGATCTTCAACGCCACCGTGATGTACTCGCAAACCAACGACGATCGGCTGCCGTACTTCGGCTGGTACGAGGCCGCGCAGTCTGGTCGCCATTGGTGGATCACGCAGCTTGCCAAGAATCTCGGAAACGAATACGCGATCTACAAGTGCGCGATAGATGAAGATCCTGCCAGGATGGCGGTCGTCCGCGAGAAAGGTGTCTTGTACATGTCGCAGGGCAACGAGCCCAACAGATTCAGCATGGACATTACCTATCGCAGCGCGTGCGACACGCTGGAGCATTACAAGTTGCGGGACGGGACCACGGGATACCGCGCCCGGAAGATCACGTCGTACAAGCGACCTTACTGGTCCATCCTGATGGTTGAGGCCAACAGCAAGAGGGACGAGTCGACCAGCGAGTGTTTTCGCTTCAAGGACGACCTCCAGTACATTGCCGACCCGGTGTATATCCGAAACTATCCTTTCCTGAAGGGGTTTCAGAGGCACCTGGGCAAGTCGAACCTGATGTTCGCTGACGGACATGTCGAGCGACTTACTCCCAAGCAGATCGCCGCCGCGGCGATCAAGCAGGAGCATTATCTGGATTAAGGAGCTCACGCAGGCATCGAGGTGTGTGCTGCGGGATGCGAAAACACCCTTTTCCGGTGTGTGTCGGCAGGGAGGTGTGACCGTGAGAGAGTTCATTTCCGCGCTGTGGCAAAACGTGGCGACATCCTTCCGGGATGGCAAGGGGCCGGCCCGCTGGGTCGTCATGGGCACGGGCGGAGCCGTCGTCGTGCTCTTCCTGGGGTGGCTGATCTTCGCGAAATCTGCGGAGGATTTCCTTGACGTTCCGGACTTGAGCGAGGCCCAGATTCGAAGAATCGCGACCGAGCTCTTGTTGAGTGAGAATCCGATCATCCGTGAACGCGCCGCCGCGAAGCTTACAAGCGCCGGCAGCAAGAGTGTGCCGGTGCTCGACCAAGTGGTTCTTGAATTGGATGACCTTCGGCTTTCCGAGGCCGCTTTGTGCGTGCTGCTCAGCGTGGATCGGAACGCGGCCGCGAAGACGATCGAGAGCCTGATGGCCAACGCGGATGTCGAGGTTCGACGAATGGCGGTTCGATCCGCGGGCACCTGCGACGACCCGAAGATGGCGGCCATCCTGTCCAAGGCCCTGCGCGATGCCGACAGCGGCGTCCGGCTGGCCGCAGCCAACGGCATGGCGCGGCAGAAGAGCCGCACCGGGGTTGCGGATCTTGAGAGAATGCTCAATGACCAGAGCCCGACGGTGCGGAGGCATGCCGCCAGGGCTCTCCAGAACCTGACCGGAAGAGACTACAGTCAGCGAGCACGCGCTCCCCAATAGACGGTTGCTTGGGTTGGCGAGGAAACCGCCGAACTGCGGAAGCCGGGGCCGGCTCTCGCAAGACCGGAATCGGCAGGGTTCCCCTGTGTGTGAGCGAGTTTCGGCGGGCCGGCGCGACGGCCGGATGGTCGCGTTCCCCCTTCCTTTGCCGGGTCTGATTTCCTGGGCCGTAGGCCGTCCCGGGATCGTCGCGATGATGCCGGAGCAAGCGGTTCTCAGTCCGCGACCTTCGGTATTCCCGAAACAGGCGGGGACGACAGCCAGGGAGCATAATCGACTGCTCCCCACTCGCCGTTGACCGTCTGATCCTGGATGACTGCTTTGACGCCCTTTTCATCAGCCGTTCCCCACCAGTTTCCCCCAGCCTGTATTCCGCCCGGTCCTTCGTTTCGCAGGGCGGCCGTGCCGTTCTTCTCGAAGGCATTATTCTTGAAGACGGCCGGTTGAGCGTTTTGCAGCAAGACCCCCAGTCGACGGTTTCCGGCGAACGAATTGAGAGTCACCTCCGGATCGCAGTCCAGGCGAAGCACCAGGCCGTGTTCCTCATTGCCGTCCATGCGATTGGACGTGATTCGGCCGGAGCAGCGTCCCTCGGCCACGAAGCCGCTGTGTTTGTTGCCCACGAATGCGCAACTCGCTACGGAAAGCTGAGATTTGTCTTTTACGAGCATGCCGTGCTTGCCGTTTTCTTTGCATGCCGTCGCCGTGACGATGGGACTGGCCTCGTCGATGGCTTCAATGCCGTTGACAAGATTGCTCTGAAGCCGGCACTCGCTGATGACGGGTGAGCAGCGATTCCGAAGAAAGATACCGTTGCGTCCGCAGGCGTTGATGCTTGTGCGGTGTATCCGCGTCTCTTTGCCTGTGCCCTGGAGCAGCAGGCCATGACTGGTCGCGGCGGTGATTTGGCATTCGTCCATCACGAGTACGGATGAGCTTTCGGCCTCGACCCCGACGCGCCGGGCCTGTTCAATCTTGCAGGCTCGCATGGCGAGGCGACCGCCCTTGCCGACCTTGACGCTCACCCGGCCGCAGCGGTCGAACACGCAATCGCTGAGCTCTGCGGCTCCGCCCATGGTTTCCAGGGCGGTCTCCGCGCCAGCCATTCGGCAGTGACTGAAGCGACAGGTGCTTCCGGCTTCGGCAGGCTGATACCGGATCCCGAACCACCAGTCGCGATCCGGATCACCATCCAAGGGTTCCATGATGATTGGCCTCTCGGACGTGCCCGTTGCCTCGATGCGACCTTTGACAACGATGCCGCCACGAACGCCGAAGTGGATTCTGACGCCGGGTTCCATTCGCAGGGTGGCCCCCTCGGCCACCGCAAGCAAATCCGTCACCACGTAAGGGCGAGAGGCCGTGAGCGTGGTCTCGCCGGCACCGATCTTGTCAAGCAGAACGGCATTCTCGGCCGTCATCTTCCCGACGCGTTCGGCCTGAGCGGCCTGGTGCTTGTCCGTCAGGGATTTCACCTGCTTTTCGGCCCAGCTACGCTGGGTGTCCTCCGAACCAGGGTAATCCAGAATGATACGGTCCAGAGTGACTCGCGTCAGACCGATCTGCCCGAAACGCTGGTGTGCCGCGGCTTTGGCGACGAGCGCTTCCTCACAGATCCTCGGCCAGATGTCCGTGTGCGTCCGGACCAGTTCATCCAGGATCCGAATGGCAACCTCGCCCTGGCCGTCCAGACTGAAGACTTCGGCCTTTGCCATCTGCGCGTTGGGCAGATCTTCTGGAAGCGGACACTCGGCGATGATCCGATCCAGGCGTTTGAGAGCATCGGGAATCTGCTTGAGGTTCGCCATGGCCAGCGCGGCTTGGATGTCGGCGTCCCACCTGTATGAGGCGTTGGTGGATTCGCGGATAACCTCCTCAAACACGGCAAGGGCCTCGGCGTGTCGTCCCTCGCCGGCCAGCTCCTTGCCCTTGCAGAGCTTCTGATAGATTGCCACCTCAGGCACCGTTGTGCCTCCTGGCTGGTCTGCAATCGGTTTTTCGGATCTGACGCCGGAACGTTGCCAGACAACAAAGCCGGCACCAAGCAGCAGAATGACGATGACGCCGATGATGAATTGGTTTCTATTTCCACCTGGTTTCGAAGACATGCCTTGGTACCTCCCAGTGACCCGGTGTCCGATCGGGTGCTATACGATAACGCGCGTGCCTCGATACCGCTATGATTCGGGCCGACAGGATCGGTGACGAGTCTTCGTTCGTGAGAGGACCATCGAGTTGTTCGCTCGCGGCTGATGTGCGATTTGTGCGTATGTTTTTGGGTCACAGGGCGCTTGGGTTGCGGCCGAAAGCCGCCTTGGAACCTCTCGGGATTCTGAAAGAGCCGCCTGGACCGTCACGGCCCCCTTTTCAACAATGCCTTCGCGAACCGTTGACATGCTTTCCGCCTTCAGGTAACCTATCATCAACGTGCGCACCTGCCCAACAGGCTCGCACGCTCAGGTCAATACAAGGGCGGCTGCAATTCTGATTCGCCGGAGGTCGAGGCACCGGGCCACTACACCAGTCATCAACATGACATCCTGGCTTCAACGTGCTTGGGTTGCGGCTGGTGTTTGAGGTGGTGATTCTGATGATCTCACAGGTGGTCGCGGCAGGGTTAGCTGTCAGCGCGCCTGTTTCCATGTTACGGACGTTTTCCTGAGGCTGTCTGCTGAGATCATCGAAGTATAGCCCGGGTAGCACGTCGGTCCGTGAAAGGAGGAGTACGATGCGCAAGCAGTTTACATGTTGTGCGGGTCTGGTTTTGGTGTGCGTTTGGGCCTCAGCGGCTTACGCCCAGACGATCGGTGATTGGGAAGGCGTGATGGACGGGTGGGCCATTGCTCCGACAGCTCCGCCGGGCACCACGGTCGCGTTCAGTACGACGGGGGTTACACGGAATGCTTCGTCCCTCAAGGTAACCGTACCGGCAGGCGGGTGGCAGCGGGCTGTGTACATATCGCTCAATACCCAGGAGTTGCGGGACGCCTTCTTCAGCAACTATGAGTTCGCCGTCGACGTGACTCGCATAGCGGCCGAATGGGCCGGCACGGAAACCTGGACCAACGGGGTCCAATTGATCATCAACGCGGGATCCAATTCGGGAACTGCCTGGGGTATCTACACCGATCTTGGCTGGAGGGCCTCGTGGAACTTCGCCAACGGCAACAACACCACCACGGCATCATGGGATTATCGCCACGTTCTCCCGACCATCAATCGGAACAACCTCGAATGGCTGGAACTGATTTTCGTCACGAACTACAGTGATACAGCCTATACCCAGACCGGTTCCTACTATCTGGATGATGCGCATTTCTTCCCGGGACTCCCGCTGCTCGGCGACTGGGAACAGCGCAGGGACGGTTGGTATTTCTGGGAACCCCCTCAGGTCACCCATGACTACGACGCGGTTGGGGCCACGCTGCACGATTACAGCTTCAAACTCACCGGCACGCAAGCCGGCTGGAGAAACGGTCCTGTTCTCGACATGGCCGCCAGTGCCGCACGAATCGACGCCTTCCTGGCCAATGACGTTTTCTCGGTGGACCTGACCCGGCTGGCAAGCGAGTGGACGCCGGATCCCGCCGTACAATGGCCCGGTTGCACGATTCATTTCATCGTCAACGCGGGTTTCGATGATGGCACCGCCAGTATTTGGGGCGACTGTGGCGGAGCCGGTAACTGGGACAGCCGAAACGGCGACTGGACAACCACACTGAGCTGGAACTACTCGGCGTACAAACAGACCATCAGCGACCATCGGACGGCAATTTCGTGGTTCCAGCTTGTCATGTGCTTGAACAATTGGGGTTACACCGCCGGTTTTGTTTACCATCTCGACAATGCCCGGTTAAGCCCGCCGCCGCCTCAACCGCAGGGCTTCTACACCATCAACAACTTTGACACGGCCGACGAGGTGGTTGACCCGACGACCCAGGCGGCCATCTGGTTCCAACAGAACCCCGAGACCGGGCCGCCTACCACCTTGGAGTGGGATCCGACGGTGGACGCCGACAACAGCCCCACGTCGGGTTCTCTGAAGGTGACCGTCGCTTGGGACCCCAACAGCCCGCCCGCGGAATGGCAGACGCTGGTTGCCCGTGACGTCTTCCCGGGCGGCGAGAACATCCCTTCGGGCGCGGACCTCAGTGCTTATAGTTATTTCCGCGCGAAGGTGAAAGTCGACCCGAGCTCACCAATGGACGTGTGGGGCGCGTTCGGGTGGAGCAACTGGGTATTCCGGAGCATAGGCTGGTCGTGGGATCAATGGGCCGGTTCCGGAGCCAACCTGGACACCGACGGTCCCCTTGTCGACGCGAACGGCTGGATGAGTTTCAACGTGTTCATGTCGGGCGACCCCGCGCCGGTGCCGCCTCGGGACCTGTTCCGAGCGCTCACGTACCAGCTTGGCGGCAGCGGCGAACGGGACGGTACACCATGGACCCTCGACGGCACGACCATTTTCTGGATCGACAGCATCAGCGTCGGGCGGTTCCAACCATGCCACGACCAGTACCATTGCGAGATCTGTAACAACAGGGTGGACGACAACGATGACGGATTGGTCGACTGTCTCGACTCGGATTGCCCCGGTACGACCGTCTGGTGTCCCCTGGAGACCGTCTGTGACGACGGCTTCGACGGTGAAGATCTCGATGGGCTGGTCGACTGCGCCGATCCCGACTGTGCCGCAGACCCCAACTGCACGCACAACGATCCGTTCGCGGACATGGACAATGACGGCGACGTGGACCACAACGACTTCGGTCTCGTGCAGGTGTGCTTGTCCGCCGCACCTGTGCCTCGCGGTTGTGGTTTTCTCGATCGGGACGCCGATCAGGACGTCGATGGCCAAGACCTCCTGGCATTCGAGGCCTGTGCAAGTGGACCGGGGATCCCGGCCGACAAGGCCTGCGACGACGAACGGTAGCCCTTGGGACGCTCGGTGAGCGAGTTGCGTACGCCACGTATGCGCCAGAGTCGCGGGGTGTAGTCCGAGCCAGTGCCGGCATCGGAGACCTGTCGGCGAAGCTTCAAGAACCGGCAAGTCTCTTCGGCTGCGGCGGGCTTTGGATGCGCTTTCGGCATGTCGGACGGCCATCGGGAGGCAGGATAAGGGGATCTGAGGAGTATGAAGATGTTGGAGAACTTCCGGCGGGCCGCCTTGTTCATCCTCGCCGTTTTCATTTGTCCAGCCGCCGCTTCGGGTCAGCAGAACCAGGCGATCTACATCGATGCTCTGGGAAGCGGCTGGCAGGACTGGTCGTGGAACACAACAAGGGATTTCAACAACGCGAGTCCCGTGCACGGAGACGGCGGCAAGTCGATCGCCGTCACCTACACGGCGGCTTGGGCCGGGCTTTATCTGCACAACAACACCAACGTTCTGCTCACTGATTACAGCGCCATTCGTTTCTGGATCCACGGCGGCACAACCGGCGGGCACTTGATACAGGTGCTTCCCTTCGACTCGGCCGGCCATGCCGGCACCGCAGTCGGCATTCCTGCCACCACGGCCGGTACCTGGACGAACGTGGAGATCGCGATTTCCTCTTTTGCGTTTCCGGCCTTCAGCGGTTTTGCCTGGCAGGACCGCCGAGGGGCTGCCCAGCCGGTGTACTACCTGGATGACATCGAGCTTGTCGCGGCGGGGCCGCCCCCGCCCGGGCCGGGCCCCGCCCTGAGTGTGGATGTGGCCGCCGACCGTCACGCCATCAGCCCGTTGATCTATGGCTGGAATTTCGCCGGGGCCCAGATGGCGGCTGAACTGAGCCTGCCTATCAATCGCTGGGGCGGGAACGCGACCACGCGGTACAACTGGCAGTTGGATACATCCAACCGCGCGAGCGACTGGTATTTTGAGAATATCCCCGACAGCAACCCCAATCCCGGTCAATTGCCCAACGGCTCGAACGCCGATCGCTTCGTCGAGCAGAACCTTGCCACCGGCACGGATTCGTTGATAACCGTACCGCTGATCGGCTGGACTCCGAAGGATCGGGCTTATGCCTGCGGCTTCAGCGTGGCCAAGTATGGCCCCCAGCAGAAAACGGATCCCTGGCGGCCGGATTGCGGCAACGGCGTCCGGACGGACGGTACATACATCACCGGCAACGACCCCGCCGACACCAGCATCGCCATCACACCCGCTTTTGTGAGTGACTGGATCGCTCACCTGGCCGGGCGATACGGCACCGCCGACCAGGGTGGCGTGCGGTTCTACGACCTCGACAACGAGCCCATGCTCTGGAACTCGACGCATCGCGATGTCCACCCCGGCCCGACCACCTATGAGGAGATCCGCGACCGAACGATTCAATACGCGTCGGCTATCAAGGCAGCGGATCCGGCCGCTTTCACGCTCGGCCCCGTGGTGTGGGGTTGGTGTGCGTATTTCTACTCGGCCCTTGATGGCTGTGGTCCCGGCACGGATTACGCTTCGCACGGCAACGCTCATTTCGTGCCCTGGTATCTCCGGCAGATGCGGGCGTACGAGCAACAGCAGGGTGTTCGGATCCTGGACTACCTTGACATGCACTACTATCCGCAGGGCAACAACGTGGCTTTGAGCAGCGCCGGCGACGCCGTCACGCAGGCCCTCCGGCTGCGATCGACCCGCTCGCTGTGGGATCCCACCTACGCGGACGAAAGCTGGATCGCCAACGTCCAGGACGGTCCTTATGTGCGCCTGATCCCTCGCATGAAGCAGTGGGTGGCGGAGAACTATCCCGGTACGAAGCTGGCGATCACCGAATACAACTTCGGCGGGCTCGAGCACATCAACGGGGCACTCGCCCAAGCCGATGTGTTGGGTATCTTCGGACGCGAAGGGCTCGATCTGGCCACCCTTTGGGATCCGCCCCAATCGGCCCAGCCGGGGGCCTTCGCGTACCGGATCTACCGCAACTATGACGGCGCGGGCCGGAAGTTTGGCGAGACCTCGGTGCGAGCCGTCAGCGAAGACCAGGGACGCGTCTCGATTTATGCGTCGCAGCGATCGGACAACCGGCTCACGATCATTTTGATCAACAAGACCAACGGGATTCTGACCAGCAGCCTGTCGATCAGCAGCTATCCGTCGGCGGCCTGTGCCCAGGTTTACCGTTACAGCGCGGCCGATCCGGCCCGTATCGTCCGCGAACAGGACGTGGCCGTCGCGGGAGGCACCGTTTCAATCCAGATGCCGGCCTCGTCGATCACCCTACTGGTGGTGCCTCCGGCGCTTGCCCAGGCCGACTTTGACGGCGACACCGACGTCGACAGAGATGATTATAAGCACTTCCAGCAGTGCAGCACCGGCCCGGGTCTTGGTCCGCCCTCCAGCGGCTGTGCGAACGCAGACCTGGACGGCGACGCGGACGTCGACCAGTCCGACTTCGGCCTGTTCCAGAGGTGCCTGAGCGGCCCCTACATCCTCGCTGATCCGGGCTGCACCAGCCGGTAAGAACGTGTCCCGATCGGCCGCCCATCAGCCTTTTCCGTCGCGACGGGTGTGCCTTCTGCGCGTGTGTTTCCGGATCGCAGGGTGTTTGGGTTGTGGCCCATACAAAGGCGGTCCGCCTTAGGGCCGACGCCCTCCTGGGCACCGCCTCAAAGGTCACGGTCAGGGCCGGTCCGAGCCGTGGGTAGCTTTCGGCAAGCCCGGCGGGCAATACCGATCTGCCTCCTGCAGCCTTGATTGCCCCCCCGCCCGGCCCTCGCCGCCGGTTTGCTCCACATGCCGGTCGTCCGCCCCCAAACCGTACTGCCTGGACTACTCACAGGCCGTTCCTCCCTCGACCCGGTCTGAACGTGCCGCGAAACTCACAGACTCCTTCGAATCTGCTTGGATTTCTTGTTGATTCCGGCTACATTAGCCGATTGTGAATCGGGAAGAGCTGCCTTCACCCGGCCAGGGAGGGCTCGGCAAATTCCGGACGCACGGAGGTTGCGCACACGCATGTTCCTTAAACGCTTGACCTGCCAGGGCTTCAAGAGCTTCGCCGACAAGACGGACTTCGACTTCCTGCCCGGGGTGACCGGCATCGTCGGTCCGAACGGCTGCGGCAAGAGCAACGTCGTCGATTCCATCAAGTGGGTGCTTGGCGACCAGAGCGCCCGCAGCCTGCGCGGCAAGCAGATGATGGACGTCATTTTCAACGGGTCGGGCACCCGAAAAAGCGCCGGCATGGCCCAGGTGGATCTGCTCTTTGACAACACCGATCGCAAGCTGGCTCGCGATACCGACGAGGTCACCATCACCCGTCGGCTCTACCGATCGGGCGAGAGCGAGTACCTCATCAACAATGAGCAGTGTCGGCTGCGGGACATCCGCGAGCTGTTCTTGGATACCGGCGTCGGCGTCGGGGCGTACTCGATCATCGAACAGGGCAAGGTGGACATCCTGCTCCAGGCGAACCCTATCGACCGGAGACACATCTTTGAAGAGGCGGCGGGCATCAGCCGCTACAAGGCCCGCAAGAAGGAGGCCGAGCGGAAGCTGGAACGGGTCGAGCAGAACCTGCTGCGGCTGGAGGACATCGTCGAGGAGGTCGAGCGACGGCTGCGAAGCATCAAGTATCAGGCCGGCAAGGCCCGGAGCTTCCAGGAATATGACCGCAAGCTGCGCGAGAAGCGGGCCGCGTTCTCGATGGCCGAGTACCATCGCCTGTCGGAGAAACGCGCCCTCCTGGCACAGGAGGAAGCCCGGCTGGAGGACGAGGTCACCCGGCTCAGGACGGCGATCAGCTCGGCCGAAACCCGCAGCTCCGCCCTCGACGGCGACCTGATGGTGCTGGACGGCGAGGTGCGACAGATCGAGCAGCAGATCCTGACGAACGCCTCGGAGATCACGGCGAATACCGAGCGTATCGAGCAATCACGACAGCGCATCGAAGAACTCATCGAGGTACGCTCGCGAGCCCAGCAACGACATGCGATGGAACGACAGCGAGCGGCCCGGCTGCGGCAGCAGCTCGCGGCCGAACAGGCGGACCTCGATCAGCTCGAAGACCGGATCAACGCCGCACGTGCGGCGGTCGAAAGCCTCGCCGTGCAGGACCGTCAGTTGGCCGAGCAGCTCACCGGCATGCGGGCCCGCAGCGACGATGACAAGGCCGGCGTTATTGACCTGATGAGACGCAGCGCTCAAATCAGCAACGAGATTCAGGCGCTCGCCCAGCGCCGCCAGCACCTGGAAGCGGAGAAGGCCCGCCTCCAGGCCCGCCGGCAGCAGGTCGAGACCGAGCTGGCGGGACTCAGGGATGCCCGCGGAGGAATCGACGCTCGTGCTGCGGAGGTCGCGGAGGAGATTCGCTCGCGCAATGAGCAACTCGACGAACTCAAGCAGCGAGCCGCCCAGCTTGACCTCGACCGTGCCGAACTGAACGGTCGGATCGCCGCGGCCAAGGAGTATCGCAGCGGCCTGCTCAGCCGGCGGCAGGTTCTGATGGATCTCGAGCAGCAGCTTGAAGGCGTCGACGCCGGCGTGCGCGAGCTGCTGCACCGCAAGGAGCGAGACGCGACCGGCAAGGCTTTTGCCTACGTCCGCGGAATGGTGGCCGACCTGATCGCCGTTGACGTGGCCAACGCCACGCTCATCGAGATCGCCCTCGGCGAGTATGACCAATACCTGGTCGTCGAGGACAGCGAGGCGTTTTTCCGGGATGCCGAACTGTTCGCGGATTTTCCCGGCCGTGTGAAAGCGATCTGCATCGACCGTCTGCCGCCATTCGTCGACGGCCGCGATTTCACCCAGCAGGAAGGGTTCGTGGCCTATGCGATGGACGTGATCCGTTTCCAGAAAGACGCCGAGCGGCTTGTTCGGCACCTGCTGGGCAAGACCATCATCGTCCGAACGCTGGCCGACGCGATACGCATGGCCGGACAGAACCCCCCGGGTTATCGCTACGTGACGCTGACGGGCGAGTTGCTGGACCCGCTCAAGGCCCATTGCGAAATGGGACCGGCCGGCGGTCGAACCGGCCTCATATCTCGCAAGAGCGAGCTTCGGGAAATAGACGTGCAGCTCGAAGAAGTGGACGAGAGAATCGACTCCGAATCCGGCCGGCTGGAGGAAACCTCGACCGAAATGGTGCAGATCGAGCAGGCGATCGAAGACCAGCGGCGGCTGCTCAATGAGTCGCTCCGGGCCGAGGTCGAGATCGACAGCCTGCGCCATGCGAACGAAAACGCCGTGCAGCGTCTGATGCAGGAGCAACCCCTGATCCATAGCGAGATGGCCGCAATCGATCGCCAGATTGCCGAGGCGACCGAAAAGAGCAATCACTGCTCGCAAGCCCTGTCCCGGCTGGAAAGCGAGAACGTGGATCGAGAAGAACGAATCCGCCGGCTTGACGCACAGATCGCGGTTCTGAGCGAAGAGCGGTCGCGGCTGAGCGAACAAATGACCCAGGCCAGGGTTGCCGTCGCCGAGCTGATGCAGCGTCGAAGCCTGATGGCCGGGGCGCTGCACGGCACGCGGGAGGCCTGCCAGGCCAGCGAAGAAGCCGTTCGCAGCGCGGCTCGTGAGTCGGAAGACTCCGCCGGGCGGATCGCCCAGGCCGAACGGATGATCCTGAGCGCCGAAAGCCGTCTGGCCGAACTGTACTCGTTGAAGGAACAACGGGACGCCGACCTGCTTGCCCGACAACGGCGACGACAGGAGATACGGCTGGAAATCGAGCAGTTGGCAGCCCGGACCAAGGTGGAACGAAGCTCGCTGAACGAATGCGAGGAAAAGCTGCACCTCTTGCGGATGGAATCGCAGGAGGCTCGCATCCGGATTGAAGACCTGGTTGCCCGCGTCCGCGACGAACTGGGCGTCGACCTTGCCGAGAGCTACGCCAACTATCAGCACCGGGAGCAGGAACAGGACTGGGCCGCGGTCGAGGCGGAAATCGAGGAGCTCAAGCTCAAGATCCAACGGCTGGGCAATGTGAACCTGGATGCCATCGCCGAGCAAGAGGAGCTTGAGAAGCGGTCCGACTTCCTCGGCCAGCAGCGCGCCGATCTGCGGACCTCGCAGAAACAGCTCACGGAGCTGATCGAGCACCTGAATCAGGAATGCCGCGAGCGATTCACGCAGACCTTCGAGACCGTTCGGGGTCACTTTCAGGAACTGTTTCGCAAGCTGTTCGGCGGCGGTAAGGCCGACATCATCCTGGAACAGCCGCCCGAAGGCCAGCCGCTGGACGTTCTTGAGGCTGGCATTGAGATCCAGGCCCGGCCGCCGGGCAAGGAGCTGCAAAGCATTTCGCTGCTCTCGGGCGGCGAGAAGACCATGACGGCCATAGCCCTCTTGCTGTCGATCTTCCGGAGCCGGCCGTCACCGTTCGCCATTCTCGACGAGGTGGACGCGGCGCTGGATGAGGCCAACAACGAACGGTTCAACCGCATCGTCGGCGAGTTTCTCGACAAGTCGCAGTTCATCATCATCACGCATTCGAAGCGGACGATGGGCATCGCGGACGTTCTCTATGGCATCACCATGCAGGAGGCGGGCGTCAGCAAGCGAGTCAGCGTGAGATTTGACTCGACTGAAGACCACATAGCCGCGGCATAAGAAGCATTCAGCTTTCAGCGGTCGGCTATCAGCAAAGAACGACGGACGCGAGAGTCGGGTTCTCGCGTCCGTCTGGTTGTCCCGCTCACAATGCTGTTGGGGACTGATCTGCCGCATGTCCTGGCCGACGAACCACCGGCGGCACCCGCCGGTCAGTAGCCGTAACCATAACCGCCGCCGTAACCGCCACCATATCCGCCGGTGTATCCGCCCAGATAGCCGGTCGTCGTCGTGCCGGTAGTGGTCGTCGTCGTGCCGCTGCCCCCGCTGCCCAACTGGCCAGGTTCAGTCGGAGGCCACGTCGTGCCGCACTGCCCGGGAATCACGCACGTCGGGTCGGCACTATAGTCAGGATAATCCCCGCTGTGGAACATCCAATCCCATTCGGTTGGATTGCAGTTCAGGATCGTGCCGCACGGGTTGATGTTGCGGGCAACCTTACTGAGGCAACCCGTGATGCAAGCGGCCTGGAACAGCGAAAGATACATGACCAGCCGCACTGCCGACTTCCAGAATCGATTCTTGGTCTTCATGTTTGCCTCGCAACCCAAACCAGTCTTGTTGTTCCCCAAAACCGATGATTCTGTCCGCCTTCGGCGGCAACCCGCCTCAGTTTGTGGTGTTCGTGCCGCTCGTATTGTCCGTGGTGTCCGTGGTCGGCGGCGTATACGTGTCGCAATCTACCAGGAACGCACCGGCGGCCGAGTTGCACGGATCGATCAACCCGCCGAAGAAACCATTCTGGCAATCCAGCAACCAACAGAAATCGATTGAGTTGCCGATGGAGTTGGCTGCGAACCTCGTGCAGCCGTAGTACCCCGTCCCGCTATCACCGCTGACGGGATACATGGGATAAGTCTGGAAGAGAGTTGCGCCGGTGAAAGCCATCGTCAGCCAGACCAGAAAACGATATGCACGCCGTTTCATACGCAATAACCTCCGTCGTGCGGTTTACCTTTCTGTCGGAAAGACACCTCTCGCAGGTCAGTCACGCGCGGGGTTGCCCACTCGGCAACGCTGTCAGTATAGGACGGCCCGAGTGTCACTGCAACCCGGGCCCGGTGCCTTGTTTCTGCCCCTTTCGCGAAAACGATCTTCCAACTCACGCTTGGTGAGTGGACCGCGTTTCAGCCGCCATATCTATTCTTCGGCCAACCCACCGGAGATGGCCGAACCACGGGCGACCGGTCTCCTTGCCTCGTCACAGGTCATTTATTGACAAGGCCTTACATTCAGCAGGCTGATCCCAGGCTGACGAAATGATCTCGCAGACTGCGGTATAAGGCTTGGTAGGTCGGGTACAGGTCGTCATAAACCCTGGCGCTGGCCTGTTTAGGCTTGAGGGTCTCGGTCACTCGGATCGCCGCTTTGCAGGCTTCAGGTACGGTGGCGTACTCGCCAGTGCCGACCGCTGCCAGAAGCGCAACACCCAGGGCACCACCCTCGCGCGTGTTGATCGTGACGACATTGGCCTTGTACATGTCCGCTTGCATCTGTCGCCAGAATCGGCTGGCCGCTCCCCCGCCGCTGGCACGGACTTGGGTGATCGCGACGCCGCGAGAGCGCATGATCTCAATCTGATCGCGCATCCCGAAGGTGATGCCCTCAAGCACGGCTCTGATCATGTGAGATCGCTTGTGTCGGACGGTGAGGCCTATCCACGCCCCGCGGGCCTGCGGATCGGGATACGGGCAACGCTCGCCGGTCAGGTAAGGCAGAAAGATCAGCCCCTCACAGCCGGCCGGAGCCTGCGCGGCCTCCTCGATCATCGCCGGGTAGAGCTGACCAAGATCTTTCTTGGTCCGGCGAAGCTTCTCGATCTCCTTGTCAAACAAGGTGTTACGCAACCATTGCAGGCTGCCGCCGGCCGAGAGCATGCACCCGAAGACACACCATTTCCCGGGTACCGCATGGCAGAACGACTGAAGGTTGCCATCTGCGTTGGGTACCGGATTGTCGCTGTGGGCAAAAACGACGCCACTGGTTCCCATGGTGGCCGAGACGATCCCAGAAGTGACGATGCCGTTGCCGACCGCCCCAGCAGGCTGGTCGCCCGCACCACCAACAACGGGGGTACCCGGCGTCAAGCCCGTCAGCTTGGCTGCCGCGGCTGAAACCTTGCCGCTTACCTCCGGAGACTCATACACCGGCGGCATGAGATCCTTGTCGATTTCCAGCCTTTCGAGCAGGCCCAAGTGCCAGGTCCGATTGCCAATGTCCAACAGCAGCGTTCCGGCCGCATCGCTCACCTCCGAGGCATACTCGCCGGTCAGCTTGAGCCGAATGTAATCCTTCGGTAACAGTATTCGGTGAGTCTTGCCGTATGTCTTGGGATCGTTCTTGCGCACCCAGAGGATCTTCGGGGCGGTAAACCCCGTCAGGGCAACATTCGAGACCATGGAGATGAGTTGGTCTCGTCCACCGGCTCTTTGCTCGATTTCGGCGCATTCCGCACCCGTTCGCTGATCATTCCAGAGCAATGCTCTCCGAAGCGACTTGCCGGACTTGTCCACGAAGACGCTGCCGTGCATCTGGCCGGACAAGCCGATCCCCGTGATCGCCGAGGCCTTGACTTTGGCCTTCTTGCAAGCGGCGGCGATCCCTTGAACGGTCGCCTTCCACCAGTCCTCCGGTTCCTGCTCCGACCAACCCGGCTTGGGCGTGTAAACGGGGTACTCCGTGCTGGCCGTGGCCAGCACTTTTCCATTGGGTCTGCACAACAAGACTTTGGTTGCCGATGTTCCGATGTCGATTCCGCACAGAAGTGACATGGTCTGTGTCCTCGCAAAACCTCTGATTCGCGCTGCTTGAAACGGCCGCAGTATACTGGCCCACCAGACGAGGTCAAAGCGGCGAGGATCGGTCCGCGAAAGGCTCTGCGGCATGCCCAACGGCGTCGGGGCTGCGTGATCATGCCTGCCGTCGCGCGGATGAGCGAAAAGCTATGATAATGAATCCCGGGACCGGTCCGGCGACCGATCCCGGTCGATGCAACAGTTCAACAGGCACAAAAACCCGATCGATCAGGCTCGCCGTCGCCTGTGACACAGAGCAGACAGACCCGCGACGGCAAACAAGCCTGCGCTTGCGGGTTCTGGAACGCACCACGTATCGATGACAACCTGATCAATGAATGCCGTCCAGCCACCTGGACCCACGTAAACCCAGTCGAGCGCGATGACTTCCCACGCCGGGTTAGGCTCGATCACCAGATCGTAGGCATTCGTCTGCCAACCGTCCGGATGCGCATAGCTCGCTGACACCACCGCATCGATCCTGGTCCACGGCCAGGTGGGCGACCACGGCACGGTCGTAGGCGGATCCGAGCCGCTGCCGGTGTAGAAATCGACGACGCCGCTTCCCTGGAAGGTGATTTGGATTCTGATCCTTTTCTCCGGGTTAGGCCAATTGTAGTTCAGCAGGCCGAACTGGACCGGACCCAGCCCTCCGCCAGGATTGATCTCGAGAACGCTCTGACGCCCGTTCAATACATCATGCACATAGACGCTGCTGTTCCAGTATGCGTATGCCACTGGCTGCATTGGGTCAAACCCACCTGGATTCGCCACGATCTGCCCGGGATACAAAACGCTGTTACCGGGCCCCTGGCCCGGCTGACCCCAGTAGTCCCATTCCGCCGTGATGGTGCCGTAGTTGCCGCGCCAGTCGGGCGGCAGCACGTCATCCGCCCAGACGGGTCCTGCCATGAGGAATCCGAAGAGACATCCGGCAAGAAGCATCGGTGTGTTTCGCATCTCCATTCTCCCTTCTATGAAAGGCCTCTGCGTGGCTCCCGCGTTGCCTCCACTTGGCGGCAAAAGAGTCGTACGAGAACACGCAACACATGATGTTCGGCAGGTTCCGGCAGACTGCGACCCCGCAACGTCGGGCAGGGTCGACTGCGGCAGATCCAATCAATCGCCCGTGGTCGGGGAATCGTGATATCCTCCCTTCCCCGCCCTGGTGACTATTCGAGTTGAAATACAAGAACTTATTGCATTTGTTGATCAGCAAGCATTGTATCTCATTTCGTCAACCGCGCCAAGCCCGATCTTGTGACGTTCACCGCGTCCTTTCCAAACCGGCCGGCCGGCCGACCTGGCCAACGGCGGCCCTACCACGCCGGGTCCGGCAGGCCGGGAACCCGCACCGGCCTTGAGTGCCTGTTTCGGTAGGCTGTGTGCAAAGGGTCCGGGACGGTCTGGAACCTTACGGCCAGAGAGACGTGCGGCCTGCGCGCATGTTTTCGGATCGCAGAGCGCTCGGGTTGCGGCCGGCAAAAAGGCGCTCCGCCTTGGGCTTAAGGCTGTAGAGTGCAGGCTCAAGGAAGGAGTATCGACCTTTCTCCAGCCTCTAAACTATAGTCTCCCGCCTACTATACACATACCCGGCGGAAGTTCGAGATGACCGACCGGGGCTGAGGATTCGACGCGGTCGTTAACCCAGGCCGAAGTGTGATGCGCCGTACCGGCGGGGCCGAAAACCTTTGCACCAATCAGCGCTGTAAGATACGAGAGTGGTGACACACGCGTTTGCTTCTCGTATGATTGTTCCGACCCTTGACACGATGCGTCTCGCGAAGCGAGACCCGTGGCATCGCGACGGCCGGGCATCGCCCGGTGCAGCGAGTCAAGGGTGGGCCGGCGGGTTCGCAAAGAGGTGTTCACTTACGACAACGGCCACTCCGGCGAACGATTCAAGCCGGTGATCCCGCACACTTCCCTGGCGGACGACTGGCGTTCGGGCGCGGTCGACGGCGACAGCTCACGTCGCCGGGGCGCGCCGGCCGAGCCTCTTGAACCGCAGTGGTACGGCGGCGGCCCATTCCTGCGGCAATTGCCTTCGGGCGGGACGCTGCTGTCATATCAGGAGAGCGCCGACGGAACCGTGGACCGCTGCCGGATGGCCGTGTGTATCGGCGACGAGAACGCGAGGAACTTCACCAACAAGACCTACCCCATCCCCCTCGGCCCCGTGCGGAATCAGGCATGGAACTCGCTGTTCGTGAAGGATGCCCGCACAGCGACCGCCGTCTCAACCGCCACCATCAACGGCGTCCGCGGCATCTGGGCCATCGATGGCCGAGTGGCAAGGCAAGCGAAAAGCGAGTGAATCTGCTTCAGGTAGCCGCTCCTGTCCGTGTGTCGCTGCAGAGATTCCGCCCTCATTCGATCTCCGGTATGCCCCGGGCGGCATGCCAGATTCTTAAGATGTGGACGTTCTCTCGACGTTCCTCGACGAGATAGATGATTCGATACGGTCTGAGGATTGCCTCGCGGATCGATGAATCACCCTTTTCGGGCACCGTCCGGTTGGCCCACGGAAGGGCGGATGCCGCCTCCACATGCTGAAGGATTCGCTCGGCCAGCTTGGCGGCTGCATCTCGGTTGTCACGAGCGATGAACTGGACGATCTGCCTGAGGTCGTTGGACGCCGACTCTGTCCAAATCACTCTGAAAGCCATTGTTTCAGACTTTCTTTGACGTCCTCGTGGGGTATGACCCGGCCGTTCTTGACATCATCCAGCCCTTTGTCGATGGCTGCCAGGAACTGGATCCGTTCTTCGATGTCAAACCAAGTGGCGGAATCCGGCAGTTTCTGGATCGTCTCAATGGCCAACTGCTTGCAGGTCATGACACTAGTTTAGCAGGCAGCCGTGGCGACTTCAAGCGATCGAGAAAGCTCGTGCTGATAAGGGCGGACGCTGAAACCACCTGCTGCGCGCGCGGAATAAACAAACCGCTCCTCGCCCGGCTTTCACATCCACCCCGCCAGGTCCTTGGCGAAGTAGGTGATGATCAGATCGGCCCCGGCGCGGGCGATGGCGGTGGTGGTTTCGAGGGCGGCGGCTTTTTCGTCGATCCATCCGTTGGCGGCGGCGGCCTTGATCATGCTGAATTCGCCGCTGACATGGTAGGCGGCGGTGGGCATGCCGAACCGCTGCTTGACCCGCCAGATGATATCGAGGTAATTCACGGCCGGCTTGACCATGACGATGTCGGCTCCTTCCTCGATGTCAGCCGCCACCTCGCGCAAAGCCTCATCACCGTTGGCCGGGTTCATCTGGTAGCTCTTGCGGTCGCCGAAGCGGGGCGGCGACTCGGCGGCGTCGCGGAACGGGCCGTAGTAGCTGCTGGCATACTTGGCGGCATAGGCCATGATCGGCAGGTGGGCAAAGCCGGCCTCATCGAGGGCCCGGCGGATGGCTCCGACTCGCCCGTCCATCATGTCGGAGGGAGCGACCACATCGGCGCCCGCCGCCGCGTGAGACAGGGCCTCCTTGACCAGCAGCGGCAGTGTCGCGTCGTTGTCCACGTCCTTGCGCCCCGCGCGTTCGACGATTGCCCCGCAATGCCCATGATCGGTGTACTCGCACAGGCAGACGTCCGTGATGATCACCAGATCGGGACAGGCCTTCTTGATCTGCCGAATCGCCCGCTGAACGACGCCGTTGTCGTGCCAAGCCTCGCTGCCAACGGCGTCCTTGTGCGAAGGGATGCCAAACAGCAGAACCGCCGGAATGCCCAGATCGGCGATCCGGCGACATTCCTCGACCGCCGTATCCACCGAGAACTGAAAATGCCCCGGCATCGACGTGATCTGGTTGCGAATGCTCTCGCCCGGACGCACAAACAACGGATAGATCAAGCGGTCAAGGGACAGGCGGGTTTCGCACACCATCCGCCGCAATCCCGGGTTCATCCGCAACCGCCGAAGTCGGTGTATTGGAAAAGCCATGTGTCTTCTTCCGTCAGCACAGATGCCCGCATCACAAGCCGGTCCACATCACAAGTATGATCGCAACGAGGATCGCCACCACCACCGGCCAGAACCAACCGCGAGCGCGGCCGGCTGCGGTCGAGGCCCCCGTAAGCCATTCGCCGCAACTGGGACAGGCGATCCATTGCCCACAATACGGACAACGGCCGACCGACTCAGGTATCGACTTCCCGCAGTTCGGGCAATCCTCGAAATCCGGTGCGCCGCCTTCCTCAAGGTCAATGTCCTGCGGGTCGTCGATGCTGTCATCCTGCCGGCTCATGCCCTCGAAGCTCCTATTCAGGCCTGTTGGCAAGGCACCGCTCCGGGAATCTCCGACGGTCTATCGGGCCCGGGCGCGAGTGCTCCGGGCTCGAATCTGAAATGCCAGTTGCTCCAACTGAAGGCTGAGTTCGACCGGAACCACGGGAACCGGCTCAGGTACCGCCAGCGAGGCCGGGGCAAAGTTCAGTATTCCCTTCACGCCGGCGGCCAAGAGCGCCTCGGCGACTTCCTGCGCCGCTTCGGCGGGCACAGCCACGATGCCCAGCCGAACCTCCTGCGACGCGACGACTTCCGGCAGGCGATCCAACGGGAGAATCTCCACACCGGGCGGATCGCCGATTCGCTGCCCGACTTTGGCAGGGTTGTTGTCGAACACCCCGACGATCCGGAACCCTCTTTTCAGGAATCCCCGATAGGTGGACAAAGCCTGTCCGATGTTTCCGGCTCCCACCACGACAACGTTCCAGATCCTATCTGTACCGAGAATTCCCCTGATCCGGGCGATCAGCTCCTCGACTCCGTACCCGATGCCCGGCTGGCCGAAGTGGCCGAAATACGCCAAGTCTTTGCGCACTTGGGCGTCGGTGTATCCCAACGTCCGGCCCAGATCCTTGCTGGACACCGTCAGCCGACCCCGAGCCAGCAACCCCTCCAGTTCGCGCAGGTACAAGCAGAGACGACGCACTGCGGGAGCTGGAATGCCATCCCACGCGGGGTGATCCTGGGGATCATGACGGGAACCGGCGGCTGACGCGTCGCTTGCCATGATACGGGGACTGTACAGAAGCGAGGCGGCCAGCGTCAAGCGGAGGACCCATCAGAACCCGCATAAGCTCTTTGCGCAGCGACCTTTGGCCGGACCGGCGGGGCCCGATTCCTTGACTTCGGCCGGGGCGGCGTATACCGTGACTGCATCGCGGCATTGGTCCCGGTGCTTCCGGGCCGTATCTGCGGTGGAGCTTCGCTTGCGACGAGTTACCCGCCTCAGTCGCCGCCGCCCCCGCGTGGGGGTACCTGGGCGATCACCCATTGGATGCGGTTGAAGAATCCGGGTCAGCCATGGGTGGTTCGACGATCTGGGAGCCGTGAGACTGATGAACAGCACCATGGGTATACGAGGCTTTGGCCGCGGAGTCTTGACCGGCTGCCTGGTTTTCGCCTGCGCCGCGGCGGCCACCGGACAGGAACAGCAGCTCAATCTGGCCGACATACGCAAGAACAACTTCGGCACCATCGACAGGCAACGAGTAGAGGACTGGTGCCGGCAACGCATCAGACTGATCATGGCCTCCAAGGAACCCTTGAAAGATGCCCCGGCTTTCATAAGCGAGATCACGGGGCATATTCAGGCCGCTGACGCGACCAGTGCTTTCAAGGCCGGCATGGTCGAGAGCATGGCAACGGCGTTCGCTGCGCTGTACAAGCCGGCGACCGACGGCAAAGATCCCGTGGCTCTTGGCAATGTGGTACTGTTGGCCTTTCTCAGGCGGCATGACAGCCCTGCCGCCACAGCTTGCTACAAACTGGCAATCAACGACGCATTCTCCGGCATGCGATTGGTGGCTGCGGAGGGATTGCTCAAGAGCAAGCTGTCGCCGCAGGACTGGGAAGAATTACTCCCGGCCCTGCAAAAGCAGGCGTCTATCGAGACGGACCCCGCCACGATGGATCGCCTCTATCGCGTCTTGACCATGAACGGCGGGCCGGCAGTTGACCGCGTGGTGCCGGTGCTATCGGCCATTTTGAACGCGCGGCTGACCCGCTTCGAGCAGAAGGGCGAATTCCCTGCCGTCGCCGACGCCAATGTGACAATCTGGCTGGCAGGCAAGTTCGCCCAGATCAACAATGAACAAATGAAGAATGATATCGTCCGGGGAACCGCGCGTCTCTTGGCCGACGCGGTATACCACTACACCAAGACCCAAGCAGGGCGTGAAAAACGCGAGCAGTTGGAGCGCGTGGTGCTGATCACCGAGGCCCAACTCAAGGCAATGGTGAGACCGTCCGGCGGTCAGACGCAACCCGATGTAACCAGCGCCATGACGGAAGGCGGAACCGAGCGTAATGCCAAGATGGAAAAGGCGATGGACGCCTGGATCGGGACGGCCGAGGTGGCCGGCATCCTGAACGGTGCCCCCTACAACTTCCAGCGGGGCCTGGGCATCCAGCGGCCTGCTCCCACCAGCGGCCCGGCCAGTGCTCCGGCCGCGACCGCCCCAGTCCGTTGATGCCGCCGCCGTCCCCATGATCGTTTGCAGGAACTGACTTCTGACGGTTCGCGGAGGCCGACAACCCATGCCCTTGCCGATGGTTGCCATTGTCGGACGCCCGAACGTGGGCAAGAGTTCGCTGCTCAACGTGCTCGCCGGCCGCCGGATCAGCATTGTCGATCCCACGGCCGGAGTCACCCGCGATCGCGTCCAAGCTTTGTGCGAACTCGAAGGTATCTACTTCGACCTTGTAGACACCGGCGGTTATGGCGTCGTGGACCGTGACGACCTTGGCGAGCAGGTCGAGCAGCAAATCCGCTATGCCGTCGACCAGGCAACGTTGATTCTCTTCGTGGTCGACGCCCAAGAAGGAGTCAATCCGCTCGATCAGTCGGTCGCCGACTGGCTCCGCCGCTGCTCCAAGCCCGTCATCCTGCTGGCAAACAAGGTCGACTCCCCCGCCGCCCGCACCGAGCTGGCCGACCTGGTTCGTCTCGGCTTCGGCGAGCCGATGCCCGTCTCCGCGGTCCATCATCTCGGACTGAGCGAACTCAAGACACGGATCGCCGAGATCGTCCGGCCGTTCAGCGACGGCGCGGCCCCGCCCGACCCGACGATGAAAATCGCCATTGTCGGCCGTCGTAACGTGGGCAAGAGTTCGTTCATCAATGCCCTGGCCGGCCAGGAACGCGTCATCGTTTCGCAAGTGCCCGGCACGACGCGTGATGCCGTCGACGTACGTTTCGAACGCGACGGGCATGTCTATGTGGCCATCGATACCGCCGGAGTCCGCAAACGAAGCAAGATAGCCGACGACATCGAGTACTACGGCTACCACCGCGCGCAGCTTTCGATTCGTCGGGCCGACGTCGTTTTGTTGATGATTGACGCAACCGAGGACGTCAGCCACGTGGACAAGACTCTTGGCGGGTACATCGTCGAGCAGTTCAAGCCCTGCATACTGGTTGTGAACAAGTGGGATCTGGCCAAAGGCAGAGCCGTCACGGGGGATTACGAAGAATACCTCTACAAGACGCTGCCGGGACTGGATTTCGCCCCCATCGTCTTCACCACCGCGACACAGAACCGCAACGTCCAGGCGGTGATCGACGTGGCCGCTTCACTGTTCAAGCAGGCCCGCACCCGGATCCCCACCGGTCAGCTCAACCAAGTCGTCAACGAGGCTATGAACGCCAACCCGCCCAAGCCGAAGCGAGGGGTCGGACCGGTCAAGGTCTTCTACGCGACCCAGGTGGCCGTCTGCCCGCCAACCATCGCCTTTTTCGTCAATGACCCAGGGCGCGTAAACCCAGGTTTTGAAAGGTTCCTTCTCAACCGCCTCCGCGAACAGTTGCTCTTCGAGGAAGTACCCATACGCCTTCTGTTCCGCAGCCGGAGACCCAAACCTCCGCCCGGTGACAGCCCGCACGGCTCGGCGTAGAAGGCGCATCAGATGCTGAATTCCGGCGTGAACCGCCTGGAAGCCGAGTCTCATTTTCATTCGACGATGTGACGGGCGGAATCCGATCTACCGGTCTGCTCCTGCAAGCCTATCCCCAATCGCCGAAAACCGATCTGTCGCGACCCCGTCCCACAGGTTCCGGCATAGCTTCTATGCAGACCCGAGGAATCGATCAAGTGCATCACCCTGCATCAGTTCAAAGGTTTCGTGCGTCAGGTTCAGGATGAGACCGATACGACGTGGAGGATGGTTTGTGGCGTCCTCGAATACGCGATAGAAATAATCCACTCCTTCGCGGGTTTCCCGCTGCTTTTCCTGCCGGCGAACGTTCAGCCAACAGGCGGCCTCGGGATGATTCCCGACTTCCAGCAGCGTATACAAGGCCTCGGTCGTTGATTCGGCCCCTGCGTTGTAATTGATGCGTCCTTCCTGGTGCAAGCCGTCGTATCCGCGGCCGGTGGCCCGATCGTACATCGGTTTCCCCGCCAGGTTGTTGCCCAGAAACCATGAGCCCGCCAGCCCGGCCATGATTGCATAGCGCTCGTCGCCCGTGGCCTCGAACAAGCGGACCAGCCCGACCGCCACAGCCCGCACGCCGTAGGCGATTCGCTCGAAATAACGGATATTGTGCAGATCGTCGAAGGTAAATGAGTGCAGGTAGCCCTCGACCAGAAGGCGCGGGTAGAAGTGCTCAGCCTCCATTTTGGCGCTGGTGAGAATCCCGGCCTCGGCCAAGGCCTGCGTCTGCGAGTTGCCCCAAAGATGCCAGCCGTCGCGCCAAGAGGCGTGCATGCCGTAGGGTGACTGATTCATGGACCCGTACCGCATCATCGAGATGCCCTGGGCGAAGCGGCTGATCATCGTCTGAATCTCGGACGACGGCCGGGCCTGGTGATACGCGGTCAAGCCGAGCAGCAACTCGCTGGTGGCGTCCGCGCCATCATTGTTGACCAACCACGTCGGAATAACCCGCCCGCGATGGTTCTCGCATTCCGGGTAACGCTCCAACAACCGTGACAAGGCCGGCAGGCAGCGACGCAAGCTTTCCTCGCACTGGGCTGCAATCGTTGGATTGGCCTTCCATAGAGCCCGCACGCCCGTGCCCAACGCCCAGATAGCCCGCACCATCCACCAAGTTACGCCGTCGGCCCGGCTGCGCTCATGAGTCGTGTTGATGTCCAGCCGGTTGGTGTGCACGAAGTTATAGAAGAGGCCTTCCGGCGTCTGCATGTACAGGATGAACCGGAGCAACCCCTCGGCCTTGATCCGCGACTGCTCGTCGCCGGTGATCTCGAAATGCCGCAGGTACACCACGGCCGCCCGAGCCGCGTCGTCCACGCAGGCCGTCCCTTCCTCGGGATCGGCCGTTCGGTTGTAGTCCGGGGCCGGACAATAGATGTGGACGATCCGATAGGCCTCACCGTTGCAGACAACCTCCTCGCAGAGATGGTCCAGATGAGCAAAGTTGACCAGATTGTGATGAGACAGTTCCATTTGCTCGCCCGGACCGCGCATGACGTCGCATTTCCGGGATGGTAAGAGACTGGAATCGGCCCCAGGTGTCAAGCCTGCAACCCGACCCGGCAGGCGGTCCGACGGTCGTTCACCTCATCCGCCGCTGGAAAACGCAGCGATGGTCGCCTATCCTCAGGGCGGCTGAGAACCATGTTTTGCGTCGCGAAAGGCAAAGGAGATCTGATCATGATCCGGATGCGCGTTCATCCAACCCCAGGTCGATCCCGGTTCCTCGCCGGGACGCTCGCTGTTTTTCTCCTGACGGTGCCTGCCGCCTATGGCGCCGACTTCCACCGCCTGTCAGTGAGGGATTACCGGGACAAGATGAAAGCGGGTTGGATCGGCCAGATCGCCGGCGTTTCTTGGGGCGCACCCACCGAGTTCAGGTTTGCAGACAGGATCATCCCCGAGGACCAGATGCCCGTGTGGAAGCCGGAAATGATCAACAACGCCTTCGGCCAGGACGACCTGTACGTCGAGATGACCTTCCTTCGATCAATGGAGCAATACGGCCTCGATGTTTCGATTCGCCAGGCCGGGATCGACTTTGCCAACAGCAAGTACCCGCTGTGGTGCGCGAACAACGCGGGGCGAAACAACCTTCGCGACGGCATCGCACCGCCGGATTCGAGCCACCCGAAGTTCAACAAGTGCCCCAACGACATCGACTACCAGATCGAGGCCGACTACTCGGGCCTGATCGCCCCCGGTCTGCCCAACGTCGCCATCAAGCTTGGCGAGAAGTTCGGACGCCTGATGAACTACGGCGACGGCGTCTATGGCGGCCAGTTCATGGGCTGCATGTATGCCGAGGCGTTTTTCGAGGACGACCCGGTCAAGATCGTCGAGGCCGGCCTCAAGTGCATCCCTGAAAAGAGCCAGTACGCCGAAATGGTCCGCGACATGTTGAAATGGTACCGCGAAGACCCGACCGATTGGGAGAAGGCATGGCACAAGGCTCAGAAGAAGTACCGCGAGGACCCGGAGTACCAGAAGGCCTCCAACGGCGGCATCGATGTCAAGATCAACGGGGCCTACGTGCTGATGGGCCTGCTGTTCGGCAACCGCGACCTCGACAAGACGATCATCATCTCCTGTCGATCCGGCCAGGATTCGGACTGTAATCCATCCAGCTCCGCGGGGGTGTTGTTCACCACGATCGGCTTCTCCAAGCTGCCCGACCGGTTCACCAAAGAGCTTGATCAGACCAAGGTTTTCAGCCACACAGCCTACAATTTCCCCGCCCTGCTCGAAGTCTGCGAAAAGCTGGCCCGCCAGGCGCTCGTGCAGGCGGGCGGGCGGGTCGAGAAGGACGCATCCGGCGAGGAGTTTTTCGTCATCCCCGTACAGGCACCCAAGCCCAGCCCGCTTGAATTGAGCTGGGAACCCGGCCCCATCGCCGGCAGTATGTTCAGCGCGGACGAAATGGCCAGGATTACCGCGCTTGGTCCCAAACGGGCATTCGAGAAGTTCGCCCCGGGCTGGAAGATCCGCGACTGCGGCCGGGAAATGAACCCGGGGCTGCATGACGAAGTCCGCGGCAGGAAAAACGTGTATGTGAGTCATCCGCTGAACAAGAAAACCGGCTGCACGCTGTACCGGTCGGTGGACATCCCTGCAAACAAGAAGACCACCTTGCGGCTCGTGGTCGGCCACCACGAAGAAGGCGATTGGCTGCTGGTCGTCAAGGCCAACGGCGAAACGCTCATCGAGAGACTGGTCGGCAAGGAATCGACCACCGAAGGCTGGATGACGATCAAAGTAGACCTCAGCAAGTTTGGGGGCAAGAGCGCTGAGCTTGAATTGGTCAACCAACCCGACGACTGGCAACACGAAGGTGCCTATTGGGCGGAAATCGCATTGGATTCGCAATAGGCGTGCACCGCGAATCGGGTGTGGGACCCGCATCTTGCCGGTCTGAACCCGCCTTGGACCGTTTCGCCATGTGACTCCGGCAAATCCCCCTGATGACCGCCAGTCCGTCTGCCGGCAGCGCATCTTGTTCTGTGGGCCTTGGCGTGATCCGTGTCCCTACTCTTCAGCCGGAGCGGTCCTCGAGGCGGCCGGGGCAACAGGTGTTTGTCCGGTCCGGTTAGCCGACTCGAACAGGCAGCCCACCAGGGAAGACCCCGCAAAGACGAACGGCCGGGCAGTCTCGGAAAAGTCGTTGCCGATCACGCTGATCCGTTCACACCCTTCGTCGATCCAGGTGAAGACCGGCGCGTCCGCAGGAGCCACACATTCGCTGATCAGCGCGCGGCTGACAGCTTTCATCGCGATTGTTGCCCGCGTTCCGCCGGTGCCTTGAGCACGCAGGCCACTGACCGCCAGATTCCGGACATCATCGAACACCAGAGCCGGCCGTTGGTCCGGCTTGGCAAATCGAACCGCGACATCGCGAAGCGTCAGGCCGTCGACGTGCCGGCAGTAGAAACCGTAGGCCGGCAGGGCGCCGAACATGTTGTGTTCAGGATAGCCGGCCGGTTGCTCAGGGATCTCGGCGGGGATCTGGGCGACTGTCACCCCTCCCGCGTACGTCAGGTTGACGTTTGAGAGCGTCACGTTCTCGATGAGATGGTCCGGAAGACCGACAATCGACGAGCCCGTTCGCTCGCACCCCGTGGCGACGATGTTACTGATTGCCACGTTGCGGAATCGGCCCACACCCGGCGAGGGCATGTTGTCCTTGAACGGCCGGGCGCGGTTGCCCAAACGCAGAAAGATGGGCGACCCCGCGTTTCGCATGGTCACGTTGCTGACCGTTACGCCATCCAGCGTGCCGCCGTCCACGATCAGCAGCGCGATCCCGGCCAGATTGACGTCATACATGGCGCAATTGGTGAGAGTGACGTTCTTGAATCCGCCGTTGGTCTCGGTGCCGAGCTTGAAGCCGTTGCAGGCACTGCTCAACACACAGTCGCTGATAACGATGTTCTCGCAGGACCGGTCGGCAGTGCTCTTGAGGCAAAGCGCATCATCGCCGGAGGAGATGTCGCACCCCGTCACCCGGACGTTTCGGCAACAATCGATGTCCAGCCCGTCGTTGTTGTTGTTGGCGCGGCTCCGGACGGTCACGCCGCGAATGGTCAGGTTGTCGCATGCCAGGTAGTGCTGCACCCACATGGGTGAATCGCGCAAGGTTACATCCTCGATCAGAACGTTTCGGCAAGAGACCAACCGGATGATGTAGGGCCGCTTGCGGAAACCCCAATCAGGTGCCGAGGCCGAGAAAGCCCGGTCCGCTCCCTGCCCCTTGATGATCCCTTTGCCCGTGATCGCGATATCGTGCAGATTTTCGCCGGCGATGAGGCTCTGGCAAACGTAATGGTCGGTGTACGAGCGAAAGGTCACTTGGGTGGAAGGATAATCCGCCAGATCGGTGCTACCCAACAATGTCGCCCCAGGCAACAGGTGCAGCGTGACATGGTTGCGAAGGTGGATGGTGCCCGTCAGGTAGATCCCCGGCGGAATGAGGACAATCCCCCCACCCGCCTCGTTTGCCGCATTGATCGTTTCTTGTATTGGCTGAGTGTTCTTTGTCTTCCCGTCGCCCACCGCCCCGAAGCGGGTGACGTCGCAGTATCGCACCTGAGCAGCGGCCGGAGACCCCGGGGTCGTGGCCGGGCCGCTTGCGGGGGCATTTGAAGCTCCAGCCAACCAACCGCTCAGAACCGCAACCGACGCCAACCAGATACGGAACATGAAAACCTCCTGAACGCGAAATGCGAACAGGCAGGATATCGCCTTCCGGAATGGACACAAGCGCCTTGGGGCTGCCCTCGACGCCGGAGAGTTG
Organism: Phycisphaerae bacterium; assembly: GCA_035384605.1. Taxonomy (NCBI): domain Bacteria; kingdom Pseudomonadati; phylum Planctomycetota; class Phycisphaerae; species Phycisphaerae bacterium. The sequence goes on along the minus strand of DAOOIV010000025.1, from coordinate 4,055 downwards.
CCGCAGTACACTCCCGTTGCCCCATGAAGACAACCCGCCGAAGCATTGCCACGGCGGTCTTTCGGGAGTCAGGACCATGAGTGATCAAGCAAGCGTGATTCAGTTTGAGGACTTTGCCAAGATCGACCTGCGGGTGGCCAAGGTGCTCGAAGCCTCCAACCACCCCAACGCCGATAAACTGGTGGTTCTCAAGATCGACCTGGGATACGAACAACGGCAGATCTGCGCCGGCATCCGGGGGCATTACGACCCGGCCAGCCTGGTCGGCCGGAACATCGTCGTGGTGGCCAATCTGGCTCCCCGCGTGATGAGGGGAGTGGAAAGCAAAGGGATGCTGCTGGCCGCCAGCACCCCGGACCACACACGTATTATCCTGCTCCAGCCCGATGCTGACATCGAACCCGGTTCCAAGGTGACCTGATGGGCTCCCGGGCCTGGAAGCGTAAGGCCTTGCCTCTACGAGCTTTAGGTGCGGTCCAGGAGCCTGCGGCGGACGGCCTTGTTGCGGGCCGCAACCCCCGGGCACTACGTTCCGGAAATATGCGCGCAAGGGGTACAGATGCCCGGACCTGAACAAGTTTGCCGGGCGAGATATTGGGAATTGCGGGACAACCGGGGACCGGGGAGGTGAGCTCAAGGTTGCCCAACCCCTTTCCCCCTGACTTCGGGGTCCTTGACACGTGCGGCGGGGATCTACCGTGGGAGGCACGGGCGACTTGCCCGCTTTTGGGGGCCGTGAAAAACGCCGGCAGACTGACGGCCGGCGGGGTCCCGCCTCGACCGCTCGGCGGCAGAATGGGCCGCCTTGACCTGAGGCCATCATCGGCTAAACTATGGGGCTCTGCCTTGTAGGCAGGGGAAATGGTCAGCAGAGAGTCCCCAAGATCGGGTGAGGGAGTGGTTTGCACCTATGTATACCGCAGCAATGAAGAGTTATGTCGCCAAGCCGGGAGACGCCGGCGGCCAGTGGCACCTGGTTGACGCCGACGGCAAGGTCTTGGGACGCTTGGCCGCTGAATTGGCAACCATCTTGATGGGCAAGCACAAGCCGACCTACACCCCCCATGTCCTGAGCGGTGACTTCGTTGTGGTCATCAATGCCGAGAGAGTCAAGCTGACCGGCCGCAAGTTGGAGCAGGAAACCTACGACTACTACACCTATTATCCCGGCGGACACAAGATCGTCCCGATCGCCAAGTTGATGAAGGCTCACCCCGATCGGGTTCTTCGGCTGGCGGTCCGACGCATGCTGCCCAAAAACAAGCTCGCCGCCGGGATGCTCAAGCGACTGAAGATTTACCGCGGCAGCGAGCACCCGCATGCGGCCCAGCAACCCAGGCCGCTGGAACTTACGAGGGTGTGATTTCGTGAGGATTGATGATCGGTCGCCTCGCGAGGCGGACCGAGCGGTTTACCAACGGATGTCTGCATCGATGAGCGAAGAAGTCAAAGAAAAGGCGACACCAACGGCAGGTTCGGCAACCATCCCCGAGCCGGATCCGAAGAAGAAGTACTTCTGGGGCACCGGCCGTCGGAAGAAGGCCGTGGCTCGGGTTCGGATCCGTCCGGGCACCGGCAAGTTCGAGGTCAACAAGCGCCCGATGGAGCAGTACTTCAAGGAGGAACGCGACCGACAGGATTGCCTGGCGCCGTTGCGGGCGGCCGACCTGCTCGGCAAGGTCGACGTTTTCGTCAACACCAGCGGCGGCGGTCCCACCGGCCAAGCCGGCGCGGTCGTCCTGGGGATCGCGCGGGCGATCAAGGTCGCCAACAGCGAGTTTGACGCGGTGCTTCGTGGCGGGGGCTACCTGACCCGCGACAGCCGCATGAAGGAACGTAAGAAGTACGGGCAGCGCGGCGCCCGCCGCAGGTTCCAGTTCTCGAAGCGTTAAATGGTTGAGGCGGCGTCTGGAAACGCAACGGCCCCGGCCATGCCTTGCCGGGGTCGTTTTCTATGCCGACCACAGGTGCTCATGACCAATGGAGAAAGAGACCCCCAAGAAGCCGTCAGTTGTCGGTCGTCAGTATTCGGTTGGCGCTCGCAAACGCGACTGAACACCGATGACTGATCACTGACAACTCGTTTTTGTCATTCGGCTTCCAAGGCCATGTTTCTTCGGCGCAGGAATCGAAGACGTGCAGTACGGGAACAGTCCCATGCCAAACCAGAAGATTCGCGTAGCCGTCATCGGAGCAACAGCCTACACCTCGCGCGAGGCCATTCGCTGGTTGCTCCGCCATCCGCAGGTTGAAATCGCCGCCCTGTGCGGGCGGAAAGACTGGATGTGGCGACCGCACATTCATGAAGTCTTTCCGGAGTTCGTCGGCCGGATCGAGCTGCCGGTCGAGGAGATTGAACCCGCATCGCTGGCGGGACGGGCGGATGTGGTCATGCTTTGCCTGCCCCACGCTGTGTCCACCCAGTTCGTGCCCACGCTGCTGCAGGCAGGGCTTCGCGTGATCGATTTTTCCGCCGACTACCGGCTGAAAGAACCGGCCGACTATGAACAGTGGTACAACAAGAAGCACACCGATCTGGAAAACCTGGCCCACGCAGTTTATGGCCTGCCCGAGTTCTACCGCGAGAAAATTCGCGACGCCCGCCTTATCGCCAACCCCGGCTGCTACCCGACATCGGCCGCACTAGGCGTCATACCGTTGCTCAAAGCGGGTCTGATCGACCCGCACGAGGTCATCGTCGACTCCGCCAGCGGCATGAGCGGGGCCGGACGTGAGCCCAAACCGGAGCACCATTTCCCCGAACGAAACGAGAACTTTGAGGCCTACGGCGTGGGCACGCATCGCCACATGGTGGAAATCGAGCGTACTCTCGATGCGTACGTTCGGAACGGCAAGTCCTCGGTGATCTTCACCCCGCACCTGCTGCCGATCGAACGAGGCATTCTCTCGACTATTTATCTCAAGCCGCTCCAACCCGTTTCACCGGAGCATGTCAACCAGGTCTTTGCTGAAGCTTACGCCGGCGAACCTTTCGTGCGGCTGCGTAAGGACCTTCCGCGAACATCGCTGGTGACTCACACCAACTTCTGTGACATCAGCGCCCGAGTGGTCAAGTCGCGTATCATCGTCATTTCGGCTATCGACAACCTGATCAAAGGCGCCGCCGGTCAGGCGATCCAGAACATGAACATCATGTTCGGCCTGGATGAAAGGGCAGGATTGTTGTGACCTGCCGTTCCCCAAAGACCTGCATCTTCTATGCACGCGCAACGGGGTAAGCTCCGAGCTCTCAGGGCGGCGAAAGGCATCCGCGTGCTCCCCCGGCCACGGCAAGCTTCTGATCTCAACCCGGGCAGAAGCCGGCTCAACCGCTCCTGCTTCTTTTCAAAACTGATTTCAGGCAGCCAGACTGAATCCGGTCGGGCCATCGACCAGCGAGCACCCACGGGGCGTCCTTGACGGCATTCGCATATGGCACGAGAATGCCATCTCGACATGTGATAAGCCCGCCCGCTAGCATACGAACGCAGGCGGCGCAGGATGGAGCCGGGGCAAGGATTGGTCTTATCCGCTGACCGGCAGCGGTTTGGTGGGTGATCTCTCCTGAGTGTTTCAAATCGGACTCTACCCGGAACGGATCTTGGGTTCAGTCATGACGAGGAAGACTCTGTCTGCAAGAAAGGTGACAACGAGATGAATACAAAGGTGTTGTTGGACGAAAGCGAAATCCCGCGGCAATGGTACAATCTGGCGGCAGACCTGCCGAACCCGCTGCAACCGCCACTGGGGCCCGATGGCAAGCCCATCTCCCCCGACATGCTGGCTCCGGTCTTCCCCATGAACCTCATCGAGCAGGAGGTCAGCCAAGAGCGATGGATCAACATCCCGGACGAGATCCTCGAAATCCTTTATCTCTGGCGTCCCAGTCCGCTGTATCGCGCGCGGCGTCTGGAGCAGGCCTTGGGAACACCCGCCAGGATCTATTACAAAAACGAGGGTGTCAGTCCTGCCGGCAGTCACAAGCCCAACACCGCGGTTCCCCAAGCCTGGTACAACAAGCAATTCGGCATTAAGCGCCTGACCACCGAGACGGG
>DAOOIV010000024.1 GCA_035384605.1 Phycisphaerae bacterium | reverse complement strand
CCGCTGATCCTCGGCTGGCGACATGGCCAGACCGCAACAGATCCCGAAGCGACCCTCGCGCGCCAAAAGCCGGACACCGACCGCCGACCACCCCCCGCGCCAAACGAACCCAACCGAGATCTTAAGTCGTTATCGATTAAACACTTAAGGAAAACCGTGCCCGATTCCCCGTCATCCGATCCACCCCGAACGCCTCGCCCAACCTCCCCACCCCGCCCACGTCCTTGGCCGAAAGGGTACGGATCAAGTTGCCAGGCCAGAGGGCTCCGCCGCACCCGCTTACGCGCTCTTGTCGGTGCAGATGCACAAGAGAAGGAGGGTCCGACAGGGCTCACTGCGCAATCCACCCAGGAACCGGTGGAGAGTTCCAAACTCACACGGCAGCGTCCCCTCACTTCTTCCGGGCCGAGGCGTGAACAGCCCGGTCGAAGGCCCAGGAACGAATGTGGTTGATCTGCTCCCTCATCGTCTTGGCCAGCGGAACGATCTGACGAAGCGCCGGGAACAGATGCTCGTCCGTGACGGTTTCCTTGGCCAGACGCGCAGAAACGAGGGCGGCGATCACCGCCTGCTCAATCTCCGCGCCGGTCCAGCCCTCGGTGCGCTCGGCGATCAGATCGAGTCGCAGTGTCGACGGGTCCACGCCACGACGGGAGAGATGAATCTTGAAGATCTCCAGCCGCTCGTCGTAGTCCGGCAGGTCAATGAAAAAGACCTGGTCAAACCGCCCCTTGCGGATCATCTCGGCCGGCAGAAGGTCGATCCGATTAGCCGTCGCCGCAACGAACAGCCCGGCGGGCTTTTCCTGCATCCACGTCAGAAAAAACCCAAAAATCCGGTTGAGCGCGCCCGTTTCATCCTGCTGGTGGCGGGAGATCCCGTTCTCAATCTCGTCGAACCACACCACGGCCGGTGAGACTTCCTCCATCGCCCGGCACGCGCCGGCGAAAAGCCGCTCCGCGTTACCCACCCCGGCAGAGAAAACCTGGACCATGTCGATGCGATAAAGCGGAAGGCAGAAAACGTTCGCCACGGCCCGCGCCGAGAGACTCTTGCCGCAACCTGAGACCCCCATGAGCAGGAGCCCCTTCGGCACGATCTCCGATGAAATGCTCTCGCGAGAAAAGAAGAGTTCGCGCCGCTCCATCAGCCACGTCTTGAGAACGTCAAGCCCGCCGATCTGCTCAACACCGACGGTGCCGGGAACATACTCGATCAGGCCCGTCTTGCGTACGAGTTGCTGCTTCTCCTGTTCCAGCGTCTGCAAGATGGATTCATCGAGCTTGCCATGCTCGGCCATTGCCCGTCGCAGGGCATGCCGAGCCTCATGAAACGTCAGCCCCTGCACCGCTCGCGTGAGCCGGTGGATGGTCTCCGCGGAGAGACCCGCCGAGCCGCCGGCCCCACGGACGGATTCAGCCTCGGTCCGCAGCAGCTCCTCCAGTTCCTTCAGGTCCGGCCGCGGCAGTTCAATGAAGGCCACCTCGCGGTTGATTTCCTCCGGGATGCACTTGACCGGCGAGCAGATCACCGCGAATTTGTCCGTGCCCAGACACCGATAGTAAAGGTCGCGGAGCCGACGGCGAATCTCGACGGCATCGCGCATGAACTCGTGAAAGTCCTTGAGCAAAAAAAGGCCGGGCTTGTCGTGCGTTACGACGAAGTCGAGAACTCCTCGCGGCCCATCAGGCTGGTTCTTGACCGGCTTTCCATTCTGTTGCAGGCCTTCCGTCGCGCTCCAGAGAAACAGGTCCACGCGGCCCCCGCGTCGCTGCTCGGCGATCCGCGAAAGCAACCCGATGACCCGGTCTTCTTCGGCGGACTGGATGTAAATCAGCGGTCGTCCGGCATCGATGATGCCCTGGATCGCCGCCAGACTTTTGCTGGGTGGCTCAGTGCTCATAGTCGGCAACTGTCTGAGATTCCTCCGGATGACGTTGCCCGCCGGCGCCCGCGATGGGCAATTGTACCTCGCCCCCATCCTCACGCCTATAACGTGTACTGCGGAATCTTTAACGTTTCCCCGTCCTTTAACGCCGATAGATGCGCATAGTAGCCCGGCACGGTCATATTCAGCGCGTCGATCACGTCGACCGCCGGCTTGCGCCCCCGAAGGATGGCGTCAATAAAGTCGTCGCCAAGGTAACCGTGAGAGCCCCCATGGCCGCCCGGTTCGACCCCCGGCGGCAACGCGTACTTCTCGATCTGCAAGCCCTTCGCAAGAGCCTCTTCGTACCGCTTCTTGCCCGTTGCGTCCCCGACGAACGTCTTGTTGAATCCGCCATATTCGCCGCGTATGCGCCCCGCTTCCAGGTACTCGCCTTGCGAGTAGCAGACTATCATCCGCGAAATCCCGCCCTCCGCAGTCCGAAACAGCCCGACTTCGGATCTGAAGATGTTTCCGATCGCGTTGGGAACCCGCCGGGATTCGTCGAAATCCGGCGTGCCCTGACATGAAACCTCGACGAAGCTCTTGTGCGTCACCCCGACATAATAGGCCGTCGCATGCGTCGGATACCACATCGGGCAACCGTTTTTCCTCCAATCCTTGTATGAGTCCAGCGGCGGAGCGTCGAGAGAATGAGGATGGCAATACTCGCCTTCGCTGTAGATGATGCGCCCGAACACCCCGGCCGCAAAGAGCTTCTCCATGGCATACAGATCGTCATGAAAGACGGAAGTCTCGAACATCGCATAGACCAACCCCTTGTTCTTCCTGCAACATTCCAAAAGCCTTTCGGCATCTTCGATGTCGCCCCGGAAGGCCGGAACCGCGGTAGCCACGTGCTTGCCATGCTCCATGCACAGAATGGCGTGTTTGGCATGCGACGGTGCGTCGGTGGCGCAATAAATGGCCTCGATCGAATCGTCCTTGACCATCTCTTCCAGTGACGGGTAGGTCTTCTCGCATTTCGCTTTCCGAGCCATGTCCGCACAGCGGTCCGGAAACAGGTCGCTGACCGCCACCAGTTGGACATTCGGGTGATTCTGGAGGTCGAACGCCAGACCGAACTGACACACGCCATGCCCGACAATCCCGACCCGAACTTTGCGGTCGCTGAAGGGCTTCCATTCTTTTGTCCGGTCGTGGTCGGTCTTCTTCTGGTCGACGCCCGGAATGCTCTCGGCTGCTTCAGCGCGTTTGGGCAGGAAATCTCCGATAACGGCCGCCGCAGCCGATGCGGCCAGGAGGGATCGGCGAGATACTTGTGACATGTCGGGACACTCCTCAAAACAAGCGGAAACCCCCACCTACCCAGGCAGGCTCTCTTGTTCCGCAAGTGTAATGATAGCTTTCCTCCCACACGAACGCAACGATCCATCAGACCGCTAACGCAAGGCGTCCCATTCATGTGGTGAAATGGAGCGAGTGGGGTCCCGATAGTGGCCTCCGCTGAGTATCTCTGCTGCCCTCAGACCCTGATCGCCGCTACCGGGCGCCGCTGGCGGCTTGCCCGCCGGTCGTCCCGTGCATTCTGATCATCGGCCCATGGCGTCCATTCAAGCACAAGCAAACCCGTCCACGGCTCCCAGTTGCAGTCCGCACCGCACTGCGGCGAGAATAGGGCCATGGACGAACCAACAGATCAACTGCGTCTGACCTGTGCCCAATGCCGCGCCATAGACAGGTACGCCATCGAGGAGCTCGGCATTCCGGGCGTCGTGCTCATGGAAAACGCCGGACGCAATGCGGCGGACCTGATTCACAAATGGCTTGCCGACCTCGCCGGGAACCGGAAGCGTCCGGGTCGAATCGTGATCATCTGCGGCCGCGGCAACAACGGCGGCGACGGCTTTGTCGTCGCCCGCCACCTGGTGCATCGCGGACACGAGGTGTGGATCGACCTGGTGGCTGACCCCGCCACACTCGCGGGCGACGCGGCAGTCAATCATTCCATTGTCGAGAAGATGGGCCTTCCGATCCGGCTGCTGACCGATACTGCCGCCATTTCGGAAGCGACCCAGCACTGGCGGCAAGCCGATGTGATCGTCGATGCCCTGCTGGGAACGGGGTTCACCGGGACGGTGCGCGAACCGCTGGCCCAAGTCATCCGGGAGGTCAACGCCCTGTCCGGACCGCTGGTGGTCGCGATCGACGTGCCCTCGGGTCTGGACGCCGACACCGGCCACGCGGCCGGTGAAGCCGTCCGCGCTCATCAGACTATCACTTTCTTGGCAGAGAAAAGCGGATTTGCCTGCGAATCGGCCCGGGCATATACCGGCCAAGTCACGGTGGTCGACATCGGCGCTCCCACCTCGATGATCCTTTCGCGCCTCGCTGCCGCCCGATGACCGCACCAGACGCGACCGGTTCATTGCCCCCTGTCGCGCAAAACAACGGCCGGCACAACGCCGGCCGCCGTCGTGAGTGGTTGCGCTTACCCGTCCCAGATGTCGATTACCGCGTACTGGCCTCCACCGCAGGGTTGGTCGCCGGGGAAACAGTCGACTCCGGTTGGCTGGCGGCGGTTCTGGTCGAAGAAACCCGCCCCGTCAAACGAGCCATCATCCTCTCCTGTTTCTCCCTGTGCATCCGCCGTTGATCCTCCGTCGGAATGCGATCCAGGCGGGTCAACAGTTGCCGCCACAAGTCCTCCCTGATCGGCTTCTCCAACTCGTTGAGCCGGTCGTTGAGCTTCTTAATCTCCTCTGAGGCTTTCTTCCTCTCTTCAGGGTCGGTCTTCGGCTCCGAGGCATACAGCTCTTTGAGTTGGTCGTTGAGCGCCGTCAGCTTCTCCTGGTTCCGCTCACGGTAACGTTTCGCCTCCTCCTTCAGCTCCCTCAGAATCGAGCGGGCCGTGCCCTGCTGACCGGCGTCCAAGTTGTACTCGGCAATGAACGAACTCACCCGATAGTCCCATGCGTCCTCCGGCTTGATCGGTGCAGAACGGGGTCCGACCTTGCGCCGAGGAACGTCGGTCGGATCCACGATGCCTTTGCTCCACCGATCCAGCCTCTGCTCAAACTCGTCGAACGTCTTGCTCATCTGTTCGAGATCGCGGTCATGGATCTTCCGCTGGTTCTCATCGAGGATCTCTCTCCATTTCTGGTTTCCGTCCAGAATCTCTTTCTTGATGGCAGCAATCAGCGGTCCTCCACGCCGTGCCAGATCCTTGGCTTCTTCCGCCGAAGGCAGTTCGCCTCGTAGCTGGAGGTACCAGTACTCGGCGAACAGCGACCGGACATCCTTCTCGTAGTCATTCAGGAACCGCTTGACCCGCTGAGTCAGGAGTTGGCGGGTGTACTCCTCCTGGTCCGGCGTAAGGTTGTAGTAGCGGGTCATGTGGCTGACATAATTGTCGATGATCGACTCGACGTTCCACGTCAGCGGAGACCCGGCATAAGGATTCTTCTTCGACGCAGATGCTTGTGCCTGGTCCTGATCCTGGGGCAAGGCCGTCGTCACCCCCAAGACCACCATGGCCACAAACGCCGGGACGAAAACGCTTCTTTGCATGTATCTGTCCTCGTGTAGTTCCAAGGTGCGGGCCTGCATCTCCCTCTCGGCCGGCAACCTCTCATCCCTGGTTCACCATTGGCGGGTGCGGAGGCACTTCTCGTTGTCCGCCCGACGGGCGCGATCCTAGACTCAGGCTGAGCCCCGCCCCCGCACCTAACTTATATTGCCAACCCCCAAGGAGGTTGCAGACAACAATTCAAGCCGGAACGAAACCACAGGGCTTAAAGGCTCACTTGGCTCCGAATACGCTGGAATTGATGCTAACCGATGATCTGCCCGCAGGGCAAGAGCGGCCCTCGATCAGCGCTGCCGCCCGCGTAGCCAGGAAGGGATGAGCCGCCGGCCGAGTTGCCGAAAGCGAAGACCAATGAAGGTCTTGGGCAGGGCCTTGAGACCCGCATGGTCCGGTTGCAGCGCCAAGCCCCGTTGAATCATCTGCCGGGCTTTCGTCCAGTTGCAGGTGTGCAGATAGGCCAAGGCCAGCTTGTGTATGGCCATGATGTTGCCCGGATCGAGCCGCAGGGCTTCGTGGCAGTGACTGATCCCCGCCTCGAAGTCGTTTTGGAGAAAATAGCAGACTGCCAGATTGTGATGGGCTCCCACGGCGCCGCTGTCCAGTTCGATCATCCGCTCAAAGTGGCGCGCCGCCTCCTCCGGACGACCCAGTTCCAGAAGGCAGTTGCCCATGGCCATCCGCGCCATGCAGTCGTCTGGTTGGTCCTCCAACGCCAGGGACAAATGGTGGAGGGCGTCATAGTAGTTGCCGCGACGAAGCTCAACCTCGCCCATATGCGCCCGCAGGCCGGGGCAAGCCTCGTCCAGCATCAGAGCCGACTCGAAATAACGAACCGCCCTGTCCAAGTCGTCCCGCTGCGCGGCAATAAGCCCCAGCATGGCGTAACCGTGCACAGACTGAGGATCCAGCTCCACCAGGTACTGAAACTTCGCCGCAGCACCCTCCAGATCGTCCATCTCGATCAGCAGGTCACCCAGTTCCGCAAGCAGCTCGGTATTCCCGGGATCGTGCCGCAGCGCCGCCAAGTACCCCTCGCGGGCCTTGTCATAAAGCTTCTGCGCCCGGTAGGCCTCCGCGATACGCTGGCGAACCTGAGGATAATCCGGCGCGATTTCAAGGGCCCTCTGCCAGCAGAAGATGGCCTTAGAGTACTCTGCCCGGCAAGCCAGCGATTCCGCCATGTGGTGGAAGCAGTTCGGACAGTCGGGGTTGATCTGCTGGGCAAGATAGAACATCTCCTCGGCCTTGTCGTGCAGGCCCATGCGCGTGTACGCCGCGACCCGGTGACAAAACGACGGCTCGTAGTTCGGGTCGATCTTCTCCATCTCCGCCAGGACTTCAACGGCGTCTGCATATCGTCCGACGCGAATCATGTCGATGGCCAAGGCCGTTTTGATGCCAAGGTGTTCCGGGTCAAGATCAAGCGCCTGACGATACGCCTCTACCGCCGAGTCGTAATTCTCAAGCTGGTCCAGAATCTGACCTCGCTGAGCATGCCAGATCGGATCGTTCGGGTTGATGGCGATGGCCGCCTCCAGCTCCCGCAAGGCCTCACTCCACTGTTGCGCCTCGCTAAGCTGCAGCGCCCGCTCCACGCGACTCTCGGCATCCAGCCAATCATTCATCGTCTCAGCACCCCGATATCTCGCCGGGTGGTCATTGGTGCGCTATAGATATCGGTTGGTGTCGACGCGTCCTCTGGTAAACCGGACAGAAATCATCTCCAGGTTTGTGCCCATCCGTCGCGGCAGTTATGGGGCATCCCTGGTTCCCGTCGCCTGAGCCGCATGGCTGCTTCCAACCTCGGTTATTTCACAAACCGAGACGAAGACCCGTTGCCGACTGTGTCCTCGCAGCGGTGGCGACGCTCGCCTTACCAAACGAACGGGCACAGGACGTGAATGTGGGGACCTCAAGAGGGTGACGACAATACGTCATTCACCCCCAGACCGGTAATCAGGTTCAAATACCTCATCGAACGAGTATACGTCCTGGAAATCCTCGATCTTGTCGCTGGGGAGCTTCTTCAGCCAGTCATTCTCGACCAGCGCAAAAATGATCGCTCCGATGTCCTCTGTCCGCCTGATGTTCCACTTGGCCAAGACGCTTCGGGCCATCAGCCCGTAGCGGCTCAGGGCAACGTCGCGAACCGCCCAGCATAGCTGCTGGCCGGTCACGTGGCGGTTCATCTTTTCCGGCCCCCCGATCTTCGCAAGAATGTCCGCGATATCCGGGGGAAGCGAACCGGTTTCACTCAAGCGACAAAGCGTCTCCAGATCGACGTTGTGCCGATCCATCCACCCGGCCACGACGCTCTCCTCGGGGGTCATCGGCCCGTGGACCTGCTCCGAGGCCGCTCCGATGCACTCCTGCATGAAGATGAAGGCCTCTAACGGATAGCGGCCCAACTCCGCGACGACCTCTTCAATGGGTTTCTTCGGTCGTTGGGGCATCGCTAGACCTTGGCTGAACCGCCCTCCGTCCCGCCGCTCGATCCGCCGTCCGGGCCACGCCCCGGCCGGTTTCGTCGACCACGTCTACGCGATCGGCGGCCTCGTCGGCCATGACGTTGTTGCCGCAGATTGTCGGATGGTTCCTGGATCTTCTGGCCGGCCTCCGGGCCCTTGGGCAAACTGTCCGGCTGGGTTTCGACAGCCGGGCCTGGCTTTTCGGGAAGAGGCGAGTCCGCTTGAACCTGCTCGATCGGAACATCCTCCTCGGTCGGCTCATCATATTTGGGCACGAGTGTGCGCAACAGCCGGCGGTCCGATGGGGCCGGCGCCTCGCGACGATCTCGCTGAGAACTAGAACCGTTACCCCTCTCATCCCCAGGCGGCCTGGGCGGAGGCGCCGGCAGGTTCGTCTCCAGGATCTCCTCGGCAGGAACGACGACAATGCGGTCGTCCTCCATCCGGATTCTCACCAACTGGGTGATGATCTGACGATCCATGACCTTCCCGATGCCTGCGGGTGTGCGGACCCAACTGTTGTTGCGCGGCAACTTCTTGTTCAGCGCGTCGTATGTCTCGTGCTCGTATCGCAAGCAGCACTTGAGCCGTCCGCACCGACCGCTGACCTTCGCCAGGTCAAGGGTAGTCTTCTGGAGCTTGGCCATGGACATGGTGATGGGCTTGAGAGTCTTCAGAAAGTTCTTGCAGCAGCACTCTCGCCCGCACGTTTCATAATCCGCGAGCAACCGCGCCTCGTCGCGCGCCCCGACCTGCCGCATCTCGATCCGCGTCTGAAACTCGGATGCCAGCCGTCGAACCAGTTGCCGGAAATCAACCCGCTGCTCGGACATGAAAAACAGGATGATTCGCTCGCCGCCGAGGATCTGCTCGCAATCCACGATCTTCATATCGAGCCCGTATTCCGCGGCCAGCTTCGAGGCAATGGCCAGTTTCTGGGGCGTGGTCGCCTGAATGTGTCTGAACTCGGCCAAGTCGGCTTCGGTCGCCTCGCGAAGAATACGACCGTTCTTGAATCGATAGGTCTCGTCACCACTACTGGCTTGCGTGTAGGCTTCAATCTGCTCCCGGCGAATCTGTCGTTCGCATCCGGTGCACGTCAGCGGCACGTGCTCGCCAATCTCAAGCCCCCGATCAGTCGAAATCACCAGCTTGCCGCCGCAGGTGAAGTCAAGGTTCGGTGGGTACGAGAACTCGCCGATCAGCCCCATCTTGCCGTACCGCACCGTCGTGAAAAGCTGCATCCGCTCGGCCTCCGGGCCGATTCGGTCAATCGCGCTGGCACGTCCGCCGCATTTGCCCATTCGTTGACACTGCCTCGCTGAGCTTGCACAAAGGCAACGGTTTCGCCCGTCAGCCTCGGCGACGGACGACCCCGGCCTGACCGCTCATAATATCGGACCGGCCATTAGATCTCAAATATCACCTTCACCGCCGTTCCATCCCCCGCAACGCGAAACGCCTGCTCGTACTGATCGAGAGAGAACCGATGCGTCAGCAGCAAAGCCGGGTCGATGATGCCTCGTTGGACCAGGGACATGGCTTCGGCAAAATCACGGCGGCGGGATTCGGAGGCGCCTGATATGGTGATCTGGCCGTAATGGACGGCATTCGGATCGATGGTTGCCGTTGCGCCGCCACTGAAACCTGCGAAAAGACTGATTCTGCCCGTTTTCTTGACCGCCCGCAATGCGACATTCACCAGCTCCGGAACGCCCACGGCCAGGATGGCGGCGTCGAATCTCGCGGCAACAACGAATTGATCGGGCGAGACGACCTCATCGGCCCCGAACCGCCCGGCCAGCTCGCGGCGATGAGCCACCGGCTCAACTACGGTGATCGGCCTCACGCCCTTGGCCTTGGCCAGCATCAAATGGATCAGGCCGATCGGCCCGGCCCCGAAGATAAGCAGCGACTGGGGACGGCCGTCCTTGACGCCCTTATCTTGGCCAAGCCCCATTTCATGCTGGCCGTTCAGACAGCAGGCTATCGGCTCGAGCAAGGGGGCCATCTCCATCGGGATCTGCGGCGGCAGATGAAACAGGTTGCCGCGTGAAACGGCCAGAGCCGGAATGAGCATGTACTCGGCGAACGACCCGTCCGTCGCGTAACCCAGGGTGTATCGCGTGTCACACAGGTTTTCGCGGTCGGCCCGGCAGTACTCGCACTGGCCGCACGACACCACCACACACACGGCCACCGGCTCGCCCGACGTATACCCCGTGACTCCCGCCCCGACGGCGGCGACCGTCCCGGCGCACTCATGCCCGATGGGATGACCATGCCGGATCTCTCGCGTTTTGCGACCGGTGAAGATGCGGATGTCCGTACCGCAGATGGCCGTCGCATGGACGCGAATCAGCACTTCGCCCGGCCCGGGCCGGGGCCGCGGGATCTGACGCAGGTTCATCCGATTGGGGCCTTCAAACACCAGTGCCCGCATCATGTCGGTCATCGTCGCCTCCGGCCGGATATGGTAGCATCTCATGTGCAGGGTGCGAAGCGGGCAGCGGGCAGTCGGCCGCTCGAAGACCCTGCAACAGAAGGAAACAGCCCATGCCACCGATTCCTCAACCGGTTTTTTGTCCTCGAATCCTTTCCATGCTGGTCCTCGCCGTTGTGGTCACCAGCCGGCAAGTGTCGGCCGCCCCGCCGGAAGTCCTGCGCCGCTGGGACTTCGACAGACCCGCCGACATCGAAGGCTGGCGGAAAGGAAACGGTGCGCAGGACCTGGTCGTCGCCGATGGCAGCCTGCGCCTTACCACATCTCACCCCGATGCTTATGTCTTCGCGCCCCCGATCGAGGTGCCCTTGGACGGTCTCGTCGTGCGTGTCGGCCTGCGCGGCGAGAAGAGCGGCGAATCAGCCGTTTACTGGACCACCAAAGATGATCCAACCTGGAGCGAAAAGCAGCGTGCGCCACAACACGTCGCCGATTGCGAATCATTGACCCAGCCCCGCGGCTTCGTGGACGTTGAGTTCACGCTGGGCAAGCCCGCCGACGCCGGCCGTGTCGTGACCGCATTTCGGATCGACCCGCTCAACGGCCCCTCCGCAAACAAGATTGAGATTGACTATGTCGAACTGATTCGCAAGCCACCCGTCTTCGACACGCGACTTGCAGTCAAAGCCCATCATCTCGCCGTCGGAGAACAGACACAGGCGACGGTCACGATCCGCCAACTCGACGGCCGCGGCGCGACCGGCGCTTTTGAAATCGAAATCCCCGGCATCTCGGCCGCTCAGCCGGCATCGCAGGACGTCAATGTCATTCACCCCGCCTCACCGGGCGACGCTGCCCATTCCAGGGCCATCGTGCGTTTCGAAAAGCCGGGCGTGCATTGGTGCCGGGCTCGTGTCTCGTCCGAGGAGCAAGTGCTCGCCGACTCCGAGGCCGCGGTCATTGTCGGCAAAGGCGAGTCGATGCCGACGCTGCCGGGTTTGCGGTCCGATCGCGTCCGGCTCGACCTTGTTCCCACCCCTGACAACAAGCATGTCGGGGCGGCCCGCTGGATGGTCGCCGGCCGACTTGCCGGCTGGCTGCTGCCGCTGGCCGAGATCACGGTGCTCAGCGGCGACGTGGCCGTGACGCGCTGCCCGGTCTTGGCGGTGGCCCGATCGTCACCTGAAATGGTATTGCTCAACGGACAAATCTCCGACCTGCCGGCTTGGGAAATCGAGATTCTGCTGAGCTTGAGAAGATTCGGCGAGCACGAGGCGATCGAGATTGCCGGTCGCCTGCGAGGCCCAAAAGGGGGGCAAGTGCTTGACTTTTCGGTCCCCGTGCTTCGGACAGACCGCGACCCCGCCGGCGACCCGATTGACCGTTACGCCATTTTTGGCGGTCTGGAATTCCTGGAGCCCGGCTGGTCATCATCGAGCGATCGTGCCGTGGGAGACAGGTTCGCCGACCGCTGGTCGCCCCATCCCTTCAAGATCACGCTGCCCATGATGGCCGTCGAAGCCGGCCGGATGACCTCGGCACTTGTATGGCAGCCGGCGGTTTCAGGCTCTGAGGCCGGTCCCTGTGCCACTTTCGCATCGCCCAACTTCCTCGACGGACAATCCAACCACCTGATGAAGCTCTCCGTGCCTGCTCGTGAGGAAAATGAGTCGTCAGCCCGACGGCCGTACGCACTCACGAACGACAGACTGCTGAGTATTCAGGCAGTGCTCGTCGCCGAGCCCGACGTTCCCGTCGCTATGGCCGCCCGCTGGTGGTACGACGTATTCGGCGCGCCCACGCCACCGCCTCGTCGTTACGACGATCGCCAGATATACGACCTGATCGCCCGCAGCCTCGGCCAGACGATTTACTGGCCTCAAGAGAACGGTTGGCGGCATCACTGGTACATGGGCAAAAGCAGCCACTACAATCCGGAAATCGCGGCCACGCTCATCGGCCACTACATCGAGACCGGACAGACGCAGTGGGTGGATCACACCGGGCTGAAAGGCAAGCAGATCATCGATACGGCGGTCCCGCTGTCCGCGCGCCTGGTCCACGAAGCACCGTCGAGAAACGCGATGGCCGCCATGCGACCAGACGGCACTTGGCCTTTCACCAACACCGACGAAATACGCAAGACCTGCCGTGAGCTGACGCAAGGCAAGTACGACAGCCTCGGCGAAGACGGCTCAACCTGCGTCGGCACCTGTGTCCAGCAGGCTCTACCGATCCTCAAGTACGCTCATCTCACGGGATCCGGGCCTCAGATCGATGCCGCCCTTAAAGCGCTCGACGCCATGCGGCGCTTCCGCGTACCTCGCGGCGCCCAAGTCTGGGAGGTGCATCAGCAGATTCCCGACATCCGGGCCGCCGCCCTGGCGACCGAGGCCTACCGGATGGCTTACGAGATTACCGGCAATCCGCAATGGCTGGATGATGCCTCCTATTGGGCTTGGTGCGGCGTGCCATTCGTCTACAGTTGGCGCGTGCCCATAGAACACCGCGGGGGGTTCCTGGTGGCGACTCGCGACAAGGACGACTGGAACCGGCACTCCATTCCGCTGGCCGAAGCCTACCACAGCGGCCGGCCCCAGGTCACGCCCTACGGTACCGTCCCAGTCCTCGGCCTGACGTTCTACGTGGTCAACTGGTTCGGCGTACTCGTGCAGTGGTGCGGCCTTGAATGGGCTCAGCATGTCATCGAACTGGACGCCTGTCGTCCCGACCCGCTGCTGCGGTACATCGCCGACGGCGTGGTCCTCAGTGGCTTGCAGCAGATGATGGACAAGGAGCCGTGGGTCGGCCTCTACCCCGACTCCTGGCATACCCAGACCAACATCGCTTACCCCGCCCTGATCTATCCGGGTCTGCTGATGCGTTGCCTCCAGGCACAAGGCCGGCTGCCCAACTGGTGCGAACCCTGGACGCGCGTCGTCCGCGATAAACTCGGCCACCGTCGCTGGCATGTCAGTTCCTGGGGCAAGCCCGTTGAGGTCGCTCCCCCGGTCGCGGGCGGACCATGGCACGTGAAAGTCGCCTTCCCGGCCGGCCAAGACAACGAACTGCTCGTGACCAACGTCGACAAGCCGCTCGCGGTCCGCGTCGGCCAGGATGTCCTTGACTCCCTGGCCCCCAACGCCGCGCCAACGGCTCTTGGCTGGCGCTACAACGCCCAACGGCGAGCCATGCTTGCGCGATTCAGGCAAACCCTGCCGACATCGGAGATTCGGGTTACCTGGTAACCGGATCAATCGCTCGCTTGCACCCGCAGAGATGTGCGGGCGCTTTTGTTCTTACTGCTCGTCGAGTAGGCTTTGATCCGGCAGAACCTGTGGCGTCACGTCGCCGCAGGCAGGCTGTGCCACCACCGGCGGGCGACCATGTGGTATTTGGCGTAACCCCATGGCCCAGGTTCATGGAACGGACGCCCCTGATCGACGCACGGGATTGACCGACTTTGAAGTGGACTGTGTTGACATCGGTGTTGCTGCCGGTCGCATTGTCGGCCTGTGATTCGCGCCCGGCGCCGCCGGCGTCTGCTCCGGCCGGCGATCCCGCGAGCCAGGCAGCCTCGGCACCGGCCCCCGCCGGCGCCTGGGGCGGCTCGGAGTCATGCAAACGTTGCCACGAAGAGGCCTACGCCGAGTGGAAGACATCGCATCACGCCAACGCCCTGCGCGACATTGTGCCCGATCTGGACCATGAGGCCTTTTCGCCTCGCCGCGAGATCCGCCACGGCACTCAGACCTCATATGCCGACATGCGCGACGGCCGCCTGGTTCTGACCACCATGGGGCCCGACGGCAAGCAACAAGACTTTGAACCTATCGGCGTCATCGGCGTCGATCCGTTGTGGCAATACCTGATCCCGTTCCCGGGCGATCGTCTGCAGGTCACCGAACTGGCCTTCGACCCCGCGAAAAAAGAGTGGTTCGACGTCTACGGCGCCGAAGACCGCCAGTACTGGGAATGGGGCCACTGGACGCAGCGCGGCATGAACTGGAACGACATGTGCGCCGTCTGTCACACCACGAGTTTCCAAAAGGGTTATCGCTCGTCCGACGACAGCTACGCCTCGACCTATCTTGAAAAAGGCGTCGGGTGCGAGCAATGCCACGGCCCCATGCAGGCCCACAACGACTGGCAGGACCAGCATCCCGACCAGCCCGGCGACCCCACCATCCCCGAGTTCGACCGCGACCGGTACACCGAAACCTGCGCCGGCTGTCACGCCCGCCGCGGTACATTGACCGGCAACTTCATCCCGGGCGAGAAGTTCCTCGACCACTATGACCCGGTGATTCCCGACCTTTCTGACATTTTCTATCCCGACGGCCAGGTCCGTGAGGAGGATTTCGAATATGTCCCCTTCTCACTCAGCCTGATGTACGCTTGGGGCGTGCGGTGCATCGACTGCCACTACTATCACGGCGGCAAGGTCGCCACCACCGAGAACAGACTGTGCCTTCGCTGCCACGAGAAGGGCATCGCCACCAAGCGGCCGATCGACGAGGTCGAGCATAGCCGCCACCCGTCCGACAAGCCCGGCTTCAAGTGCGTCGATTGCCACATGCCGCAGACGGTCTACATGGCCCGTCATTGGCGCCGCGACCACGGCATGACCATCCCCGATCCGATGCTCAACAAAGAGCACGGCATCCCCGACGCTTGCATGCGCTGCCACGAGAAGGAGGGCCTTGACTGGAACATCAAGTACGTCCGGGAGTGGTACGGCGACCGGATGGACCGTCCGACACAAAGGCGAGCGCGGCTCCAGGCCCGGCTCAAGGCCGGTGATCCGTCCGCCGCCCCCGACCTGCTGGCCATGCTTCGCGAGGAGAAAAACGCCAACTGGCGGGCGGTGAACCTCAAATTCCTCGATGCGGTGCTCCAGAGCCCGGACCCATCGCCGCTGCGGCAAGCTGTGGCGATTGAGTTCGTCAGTCGGCTGGGGGATGAATCGCCGCTGGTCCAAGCCGTGGTCATAGACGCCCTTGAGCCGTTGGGTCAGAGCGTCACCCAGCTATTGGCTCCGATGCTGGCCAGCCCAAGCCGTCTGGTGCGTATCAAAGCCGCGTGGGCCTTGCGAAGGCAGATCGATCTGACCTCGTCGCCTGGCCGCGAGCTGACCGCGTTTATCGAGTATCGTTGCGACCAGCCCATGGGAGCCTACCAGCAGGCTCGGCTCCTGATGGACACCGGACGTTCCGCTCAAGCGGCTCCGTGGTTTGAGCGAGCCCTCAAGTGGGATTCACGACTGGCTCCCGCCCGCCACGAGTATGCCACGCTCCTGCAACAGCAGGGGCGGTCCTTCGATGCGGTCAAGGTGCTGCACGACGGCACGCGGATAGAACCTAATAACCCCTATTACCCCTATTGGCTGGGTCTGCTCTATAGCGAGATGGGAGAAAACCTCGCCGCCCGCGATTCGCTCCGGGCCGCCGTCCAGCGCGATGCCTCGCAGGCCCGTTTCTGGTACAACCTATCACTGGCCGAGCATAAGACCGGCGGCACCCAAGAGGCCCTTGACGCCATCGCCCGCGCCGAACAGCTTTCGCCGCGAGCACCGTTCTACCCCTACACGCGGGCTACCATCCAAATGGAGTCGGGCCAATCCGACCTTGCCCGCCAGGCCCTCAACCGCTGCCTCGAAATCGACCCCCAATACCGCCCGGCCCTGGAAATGCTCCAGGCAATGGCGAACCAGTGAACGCCTCGCGGATGCCGCTGTTGCGCTCAGGCCTCCATCAATCCTCCTGACAGTCTAGATGACTAATTGACTAACAGACCAATAGACCCACAGACTGCTGCCCTACTCGCTCTCCTCCGTGGCCGGTGCGGGCACCGGGGCCGTTGCGGCCCTCGCGACCGGTCGGTTCGGTGGAAGCTTCTTGACGACCTTCAGCTCCAGCGACGTTTTCGGGTTCGACTGCTTGAACAGGTTCATCAATCGGACCTCCAAGCGAATCGATCCGAGCTTGAGCCTGCTCGGCAGGGGTACCGTAAGCAGGTTGGTCTGCTTGTCGAAGGTGAACGGCAGGTCTTTTCCATCTTGTCGCACGACGATGCTGTCGCTCAGGATCAGCGGCCGGTCCCATCCCCAGCTTTTGCGGTCGCGGATGCCGTCGTTCAGCTCAATCAGGATTGCCTTCGCACCGCTCTCCGGCAAAAGCCCGTCTGGCGGGTCCAGGAGCTGCACGCGAGGAATCCCCGCGTAGGCGTACCGGGCCAGCCCGACAAACAAGGCGTGAGCCTCGCGGCGGTTGTACTCGGGGTTTCGCAGCCGCGATTCCTCTTCCGGATTTGAGTGAAACGAGCACTCGCAAAGAACTGCCGGCACCTTCGCCTGCCGCAGCACGGCAAACCCGCTCTTGGCATAGATCAGCTTGTCACTCATGATTGGGCAACCAAGCTGCTGAGGAAGTCGCAGTTCATCCATAAGCGCCACCGCCAACTGCCGGGCGACGTCCAGGCTGGCCGGGCTGTGATCGGGATCGTCGTGGTACCAGACCGAAACGAAATTCGCGTTCGGGTTGGCATCGTTGGCGTTGTGATGAATCGACACGAATACATCGCAGTCGTTGCGATTGGCCATCTCGACCCGAAGCCGCTGGTCTTCCCGCTCATCCTCGGCCAGATAGATATCCCGGGTCCGCGTCATGTACACCTTGGCCCCGCCGGCCTCCAGAAACTCGCGGAGATACAAGGCCACCCTCAGGTTCACCTCCGCCTCGCGCAGACCCGTCGGCCCCCGCTTGTATCCCTTCCGGTTGGCACGGCCGCCATGTCCCGGATCCAGGCAAATCTTCATCCCCTTCAAGTAACCCGCGTAGATCGGAGCCGCGAAAGGGCCGGTCGTCGGCAACGGTGCCGCCGGCGGAGGCGGAGCCCCCTCCTCATCCCCGCACCCGCCCAGAACGACAAGAATACAGAGAATGCCTCTGAAAGATCGACGCATCCATGTGTTCACGGACCCATACCCCGTTTGGGCTTGATTTCGCCCTCCGCCCTTAGTCTTCATCCTTCGCCGTCACCACCTTGAACGGGCAGTTTGTCGGTATGTACTCGATCTTCACTTCGGGGAACTGCCGCTTGAGGTACTTGGCCAGGTTGATCATGCCCGGCTCCTCGCTGACGGTGTGATCGACCACGATCAGCGGCATGCCCATGTCCAATGCCCAGCGGGCGTCGCGCCACCAGGTGATCTCGGTCACGATGCCGACATCCGCCCCGATGCGATGAAACTCGCGGGCGCTGGTGATCGCCCCGGTGCCGATCGCAACCTTCGAGACTCTCTTGTTCTGGTCGCCTATGGTCAGGACGGCATCCTGGCCCAACTGCCTGACCCGACGGCCGATCTCATGCGCCAGGACGATAACCGGCTGCTCCTTGATCGGCATCACCTTCCAGAATGTCTCGGCGTTGATCGGCTCGCCCGTCAGCCCAAGGAACGCCGCCCAACTGTCAAGAATACCCTCGTTCGGAAAGCGATCCCACACGTCGTGGCAACGGTACACCACCATCCCCGTTTCCTGCAGGAACGCCCGTTTCACCTTCGTGCAGGTGTCGTTGTCGTAAGCCTTCTCGTTGTCCATGTGCGAGTAGAACGTCGGCTCGTGGGTGATGAACAGGTTGCACCCCCGGGCATGCGCTTCCCGCAGGTTGGCAATCGAACTCATCCACGAAACCGCGATTCCTCTGATCGGCGTCGACGCGTCCCCGGCCTTGAACGTATCGCACGTCCCCGACCAGTCCACGTACTTGCCGATCTCCCGCATGTGCCGATCAATGTCTTTTGCTGTCAACGGCATGAGATTCCTCCGTTCACTCGCCCGATTCCGCTCCTGGCCCTCAGTATACGCTCAAACCACGACGAGCCGCCAGGCAATCGCAGGAGCGCATCGCGAAAAGGGTAGCATGGCCAGGCCCCTGCCTGCTGGGGCACGGCCAAGTCTTTCAACGGAACGGTCCCTGTAATGTCGGTCGACCCTCTTGCTCCTCTGCAAGGCCGAGGACACCGATGACGAAATCCCAACGCAACAGCCGGCACAGTTCTCCGTTCCACGGTTGCTTTCTGCTCAAGCAGGCGCTGCTCCATAGTCGCGGATTTTCATGCACGCGCCGCCGGCCAAAGCCGACTGGTGCGCGATGACGCCGGGCATGGTGTAGGCGACGGCTTCCCAGACATTCACCTCCGGATGACGGTCCTCGATGATGGCGCTGACAAACTCGTGCGTGATGAACGCGTGAGAGTTGCCGTGGCCGGTCGCGATCCGCAGTGGTTCCGGAAGTCGATCCAGGTAATTCGGCTGCTCGAAAGGACGGCTCACCGCCTCGCCGCCGAATACCCCAAACGGCCCGTTCGGATCGATCTTCTGCTCCACCACGGTATTCGGCGAACCTTCCGGCCGGGCCATGATAAAGGACATCTTGTCTCCGTAAAACAGACCTCGCTCTGTTCCTTGAGCCGCGATGTTCCAGCCGATGGAGATACGGGAGCAATGACCTTTGGAAGTCTTGAAGAGCGCGACCGTGTGGATAAACGGATTGTTGTCGTAGTAGTTCTTCTTCAGCATCTCATGGTCATTCCCCCAGCCGTGGGCCGTTACTTCCGTCAGCCGTTCGCCGGTGACCGGAATGATCATGCCCGTGCAGTGTGTTGGATAGAGCATCGGCGGGTAGGCATACGCCCAGGTCGGCACGAGCTTGTCCGAGAATCTCGCGTCCTTATCCACTTGATCAACCGATTTGATGAAGTCACAGGACTGGCAGTCAAAGCTCGATCCATAGGCGTATGGCCCGAGACCGGTGTGATGATACTCGGATTCAGAGTAGAAGATCTCCCCGAAGCGACCTTCCCTCGCCCAATCAATGCAGGTGAGCACTTCCTGTCGATAGCGGCTGGTCTCCGCCATCATGTACTTCAAACCGGTCTGTTTCACGACTTCCAGCAGTTCTTCGAGCTCTGCGACCGACATCCCCGCCGGCACTGCGCTGACGACGTGCTTTCCCAGTTTCAGCGCCTCGACCGCCATCCTCACGTGGTAAGGGGCGGGCGTGAACAGCGCCACGGCATCCAGTTCAGGATGCTTGAGAAACTCGTGATAATCCTTGTAACCGTTATCGCATTTGTAGACTCTCTTGAGCTTCTGGATCCGCTCCTCCCGCAGATCGCACACGGCCGTCACCCGGCTGTTGGGGTGCAGGTGCCATTGAAACGCGGCACCGAAACCGCCGCCGACTACGCCGATTCGCACCTGCTTGGACGAAGGGCGAACCGTCCGGACGGCGCCTTCGGCCTGGACCAGTGCAGGTGACGCCGACAACGCAACCGCCCCCGTGCCGACTTCCAGCAGGAATTCCCGTCGCGATTTTCTTACCGATTGATCGTTCTTCATTTCGGACTCCCCGTGTGACCTCGCCCGGCTACGCCGCCGGGACCTGACCCGGCATTGTACCGCACGTGCCGCGCCATTTACAGCCTTCCGCAGCGACGAACACGCGAGCGGAAGACATCGGTCAAGGGTGCGACCGTCCGTTCGGCGACGGCTAGCGCGGCGACGAGAGGATACGAAGGCGCGCGGGGCGGAGCTTTTCGCCGGGTCTGATTGTCACATGAAACCACATACCCCCGTCGTGCCGCTGCCCCGCCGAGCTTGTTTTGCCGGCATTCTGAGCACGCCATATAGTTAGCATATAGAGGCTATAAATACCTAATTCTTCTCAACGTGTTACCGTCATCTTGTGACAGCCTCATGCGTCGAATGACTCGCATTGTTGCGCCCGGCTATCCGCATCACATTACCTGGCGGGGAAACCGGCGGCTTACTGCCGGAGGAGTACCGCTGCTCGCATCGCCGGCACCCATGATCGGCCGGCCACGGCCGTTGCGCTTCCGGCGAGGATGGGAAAACCGGCGAAGATTCCCCGGCAACCCGATGCCGACCATCTCCAATCACGCCTTTGACGCCACGGACGAACCGGACGCCCGCCTGGCAACCAGGCCTTTCTCGGCAGACCCGAGGCCACTCTCAACCGGCCCCTCGGCCCCCAAAAACCAAAAGCAGCGTCGAAATAGGTATGGTGTCCTGCGGAGTCAAAAACCTGGGTGGGATCGAGAGGGCGGGCAAGGTGTTCGGGGCGGATCGGATACAGGAAGATCATCCCGTGTTTTACGCAAGTATTTATGACACGAGGACTTCGGATCTTAATTGGGTTCGTTTGGCGCCGGCGAGCCGTGAGGCACATTGTTATGGAAGCGCAACCTACCTTCGGTCGGCAGAAGGCTGTTATTAACTTCTCAAAGAGCGTTGGCGGGGGCCAGGGGCCGCGGATGGTTCCGGTCGGCGCGCAGGGTGTCCGCCGGTGTTGTCGCCGAGGAGAACACCAGGCCTGCTCCGGAAGGGGCGGTTGGAACGGAGCGGCGACGGGGCTCTCAGCTTCAGGCTCTTCCGTCGGGGCTGGTGCGCATTGTGCGCGCATGTTGTGGCTGTGGCCGAAGGGTGCCTTGAGAGTCCTGGCAAACAGATTTCAACACTCCTGCACGTTCTTAAGCCGCCGCAATGAGCATTATGCCAGCTACGGCCATCACGGTCTCGATCATTGCGATGAAAAACCGTTCGCTCATCCGGTCCAGCAGCCGCTTGCCCGCCCATGAGCCGGCAAACATGCACGGTGCCAGGAGCAGGCCCGTGACCAGGACCCGGCTTGAAAGAAGGCTGGTCCAGCCGTAGGCGGCGAGTTTGAACGTATGCGTGATCACCGTCGCGGCCGCCTCGGTGCCGATATACGCCCCTCGCGTCAGTCCAAAGGCCAGGAAGAACGGCGCCGTGACGGGGCCGGTGCTGCCCACGAGCGCCGAGAGCAGCGATGCACCTGCTCCGACGGCAGCGAACGCGTGGGCCGGGCAGCGAGGATATCGGCCCCCGCCCAGCCGGCGGTACACCACGATACCGACGAGAAATGCGCCGACCCCTCGCGTCAGCCAACTGAGCGGCGCGGCGGCGAAGATCACGCCGCCGAGCAGCGCCAGCGGCACGGCGCCGGCCGAGTACCACCCGACCACCCGGCGATCGATGTCGGTGCGGTTGAACCAGACGCGAGAGCCGTTCCCGACGAATTGTGCGATCGTGAGGATCGGTACTGCATCGCGCACGCCGAACACCCAGGTAAGCACCGGCAGCAATAGAACTGCGCCCCCAAACCCGGCCACCGCCGCGACGGCCGAGGCAAAGAGGGCGCCGGCGATAAGTGCGGCCACCTGAAACCAGTGAATGTCCCACATCGGTCGCGCTCACTTGTTGTCGGCGGACGGATCTCGGATAAGAGACAGCCGCCTTGCCACATGTCACCTCGATTTCCGGCGACCCGGTTGTACTTGCAGATCCGCGGCCGTGGCTGCCGTCCGAGTTACGGCCGTCAACGCGCCGAGAATCGCATCTGCGGTGAGCTTACCCCTGTCGGGTTGGATAGGCGGCCTCCTTCGTCGCAATCACCGGTTTGGCTAAGATGGTTGCCTGCTGCAGCATGGCGACGAGGTCGTCCTGAACGATCGTCTCTGCCGGCAGTTGACGCAGGGCACATATCACAGGTTCCAAGTCGTACTCCGCTCTTCGGCAATGAACGACGCCGTCTTCCCACAACACGTACGGCGCCCGAACATCGCCATCCAGCGGCTGTCCCAGCGAGCCGGGATTCACGATTTGCAGGGAGCCGCGGCGGCGGGTCAAGGGGAAGTGGGTGTGGCCCAGGACCAGAACATCGGCCTGGACCTTGGCGGCCACGTCGTCAAGGATTGCATCGCACTGCTGAGGAGTCAGTCGGTAGTCGTACAGCGGGTCGAGCGGCGTCGCATGGGTCACCGCGAAGCAAACGCCACCGATCTCCCATTGCAGGCTCAAAGGCAGTCGGGCCAGCCACGCCATGTCGTCCGGGCCGAGTTGGGCCCGGGTCCAGTCCCGCATGCACATGGCCAGCGGCTGCTTGGCCGGGCTGGCTTTGGGATCAGCGTGGAAGGCAACGGCGTGATCGTGATTGCCCCGCACAGTAATCGAGCCATGCTGACGAAGCCAAGCCACCGCGATCGAGGGGGCCGGCCCGTAGTTGACGGTGTCGCCGGCGCAGATGACATGGTCGAACCGCCCGGCGTCCCGCTCCACGGCGGCGAGCGCCCAGGGATTGGCATGGACATCAGAAAGAATCAAAATCCGCATGGCCGCAAGCGCTTCCAGGCTGGTCGCAGCAACGCGAAGACCCCAGCCAGTTTCTGCTCCTGGTGGGGTCTGTTGCTTGCTACGCTGAGCCGGTACGGACCCCTACCCGAGACACAGGTAGGAGTCATCAAGCCCCCACGGGGGGGCCGGTTAAGGGCGGACTCCATCGCCCGCCGGATCTTAGCCGCAGGGCTTACGGGCCGCAAGGATGCATTCAGGGCGCGATGGGCCGTGGCGGAAACGGAGTCGTCGTTCGAGTTCCCTTGACGCGGCCGCTCGACTTTCGATGGAGCCGACTTATTGTGCCAAGTGGTCCATACCAGGCCCTTGTGCGGCGATTGGCCGGGCATGCTCCTGGCTCACCGGGGTTCCTGCCGTGGACGACGGCGGCGATCGTTGTACCACCGACCAGTCCAATCTGAATACGATCTTACTATCTACTCAGGCTCTGCAGCCAAGCGTACCGCCGGTTCCGGGCGACGCTCGCGGGTGTCCAAGGGTCTGCCCTCGCCAACCTCACCGATCGTCGAGCAGACTTTGGTGGGCAAGCAGAGCAGGTCACAGCTCAGCCTGCGCACATTTCAGCGACCCTCCGGATGCAAGACCAGCTTGCTTTGCCCGTGGCCAAACTGATGATAGGGTGGTAAGGTTGCCGCATTCCCGTTGTCGCAGACGACTCAAGTACTCAGAGGAGGCACATGATGACGGTTTCCCGCGAGGTGTATGTCGGAGCACTGGCCGGTCTTCTGCTCGCGACCTCTGGTTGTTCGCTCGAATCCAGCAAAACAGGAAACGCGCGGTTCAGCGACGCCGAGTTGCTTCGGGCCGGGCGATTGACGAACAACGAAAAGCTCTATTTCGACAAAGTCCACGGTGCCTGGTCGGGCAAGCTGATCGGACTCATCCTCGGCCAGCCGACCGAAGGCTGGGGCCGGGAGCAGATCGAAACCAAGGCCAGAGAGGCGGGCTGCTATCCGATAACCGCCTACATGCCCGCCGCCTTCGATACGCCGCATAAAGGTTTCCTTGCAGGAAACTTCGACAGCTCCCCGCCGAACGACGACTCGGACCTCATGCTGGTCGCATTGCTGGCCGTTCGTGAACGCGGAATCCATTTGACCGCGCGCGACCTTGCCGAATGCTGGCTTAAGTATGTACCATCGGCCTGCACGGCTGAGCTTGTTGCCCTTGAGAACTTCAAACGCAACATCTGGCCGCCGGAATCCGCAACCACCGGCAACCCCTATGCCGAGTGGATTGGCGCACAGATGCGGGTCGACGTCTGGGGCATGATAGCTCCCGGAATGCCGCGTCTGGCTGCGGAGTATGCGACCATGGACGCGTCTCTCTCTCACGCTGACAACGGCATCTACGCTGCGCGCTTCATCGCGGCTGCCGTCAGCCTCGCCATGGTCGAGAACGACGTGAACACCGTCGTGCGTCGTTCGCTGGAGTTGATCCCTGCCGATTGCCGCTACGCGGAGGCGATTCGCGATGCAGTCGCCTGGAACCGCCGATACAGCAATTGGCAAGCCGCCTGGGAGCAGCTCGATCGGAAATACGGCTTTGACCCGGACGGCACTCGTGGCGACCAATTCGCCGAGGAGCAGTACAACACAGGCGAGGCCCCCTACCTGTGGGGCAATTGGCGATGGGTATACGCAGACGTCAATGGAGCTGCCTGCGCACTGGCTCTCTTGTACGGTCGTGGCGACTTTTCCAGGAGCATTTGCCTGGCGGCCATGATGGGCTACGACAACGACTGCAACAGCGGCACGGTGGGCGCGATTCTCGGAGCGATGCACGGCCATAGCGCCATCCCCGAACAGTGGAAGAAGCCGCTGAATGATACATATCAGACCGGCTTGAACCTGGCCGAGCGGAGACTCAAAATCAGTGAACTGGCCAAGGAGACGGCCGGCTACGGTCGGCAGCTTGTCCGGTCGTGCCGGGAAAAACGATCCTCCCGGCAAGAACATCGGACCGCTGCCGGCACGGCCGGATCAGATTCATCTTGTGCCGGCTTCGCCTTGCCACCGGGAATCTAGATGGGAGTTCGTCCGGCGATAGCGGCCTCGAGCATCGCTCGCGAGGCGTATTCGACCTGAGAACCGACAGCCAGGCCCCTGGCCAGGCGCGAGACGGTCACGCCCAGCGGCTTGAGAAGACCCTGGATGTACAGCGCCGTCCCGTCGCCCTCCATGGTCGGATTTGTCGCCAACAAAACCTCGCGAACACCACCCGCCTTGACACGGCGCACCAGCGCATCGATCGTCAGATCCTCCGGCCCAATTCGCTCCAATGGGGCAATGTGACCCATGAGGACATGATAATGGCCTTTCAGCAAGCCGGTCTGCTCCAGGAGGATCACCTCCTTGGGCTGCTCGACGACAACGATCAGGGAGGCATCGCGCCCCGGGTCGCGACAGATCGGGCAAGGGTCTGAGTCGGTGAGGTTGTAGCACCGCGAACAGTGCCGGAGGTTCTCTTTCATGTCGCGAATCGCGTCGGCCAGCGCCATGGCCTCGGCTTTTTCGGCCCGCAGCAGGTGAAAGGCGATACGTTCGGCGCTGCGAGGCCCAATACCTGGCAGCCGAGCCAGTTCGGTGATCAGTCGACCGAGGGAAGCCGGCATGCCGCTGTGTTGCTCGTCCACGGCCAATCCTCCTGAATCGTTATTATTCACCGCCTGCGCGCAATCACCGGCCGACAAGCCGCCGGCGGTACCTCAGGAACTCCGCCCCCTGCTCCTCTTGTTAAGGAAGAGAATTGCCGCCGAGCAGATCGGTCAAGCCCGGTATGTTCAAGCCGCCGGTCAGCTTAACCACCTCAGCCCTCATGCCTTCTTGAGCCTTACGGCCGGCCGCCCCCAATGCCCCCTTGATCATGTCCTCCAGAAGCTCAATGTCCGACACGGCCTTGGGGTCGATTTTGATATCAACCAGCTCAGACCTCCCATTGACCACGACGCGAACCAAGCCGGCCCCGGCCTCGGCCTCGTACCGCTGCTCCCCAAGCGTCTCCTGCATCCTCTGCATGTTTTCCTGCACGGACTTCGCCTGCTTCATCAGACCGGCCAGATTGCCCAAGGCTCCGAACATTCTCAGACTCCTTACACGATCACGGCATGCGTATCGCCGCCGTCGATGTACCCCAAACCCCAAGATTCTTCACGTGCCGGGCCCCTTCAAGCGCTCCACATGAACCAGAGTCCCGTCAAAAAGGTCCATCGCCTCGCGCACCATCGGATCGCTTGTGGCCGCTCGAACATCTTCGCTGCTCGGCGGAGAAACGACGCGCGGCGGCGGAGCAGCCGGCTTGGGGGGCACCGGCCGTCGGAAACCTCCGGCCACAGGTTCAATCCTTGGCGACGCAGCCGATGTCGGGCCGCCGGACACGACAGCCGGCCGCGGTAAAGGCTGCACTTGCGACGGCCTGGAGCTTACGGAAGTGGGCGTCGTTGGGGGAGCCTCAACCGGCCCCCCGGGTCCCCCCCCCAACTGGTCCAGCAGGCTCTGGATCGACGCATAACTGGCCGCCGAGGCCAATCGTACAATCCCCGCCTCCATGAGCGCCCGCCCCATGGTGCTGAACCGGACGCTGCGTCTCAAATCCTCAAGCACCATAATCATGTAGACGTAAGCGTCCGATTCAAAGCGCTGGCAGAGCGAGAGCATCGCATCCCGAGCCACGGCCGGAACCTCGGCCAGCGGCGTGTCCGGACCGCACAACTTGAGGAGCATCAACGTCCGGATCTGATCGGCCAGTGACTCGGCGAATCGTTCGAGGCTGTAGCCGGCCGCCAGACAAGTGTCGAGCGAGACGAGTGCCCCGGCCGCGTCGCGATCGGCGATCTGCCCGATCAGGCGCGTCAGCACCTCATCGTGAGGCACCGGCAGGATGTCGTCGACCATCGACGACGTCAGGCGGTCGCTGCCCATCGACAGCAGTTGATCCAGCAGCGACAGCGCGTCGCGCATCGAGCCGTTCGCCAACCTGGCGACCCGCCGGATCACGGCCTCATCCGCCTGAACGCCCTCCTGGCCGAGTATCCACTTGAGGTGCCCGGCAATCTGCTCCACGCCAATGCTGCGAAAATCGAATCGCAGACAACGGCTTTGAATCGTGGCCGGAACCTTCTGCGGCTCGGTCGTGGCCATGATGAACTTCACATGCTCCGGAGGCTCCTCGAGCGTCTTGAGCAATGCGTTGAACGCGCCTGTGCTGAGCATGTGGACTTCGTCGATGATGTAAATCTTGAAGCGGGCTCTGGCCGGACGATATGCGGCGTTGCTGCGAAGCTCGCGAATATTGTCGACGCCGGTGTTGCTGGCCGCGTCGATCTCAATCACATCGACGTCCTGCCCCTCGGCGGTGGCAACACATGACTCGCACTCGCGGCATGGACTGGTCGTCGGCCCATCACTCTTCAGACAATTGAGCGACCTGGCCAGAATACGGGCAGCGGAGGTCTTTCCGACACCACGCGTGCCACAGAAAAGGTAGCCGTGGTGCAGTCGCCGACTGTTGATCGCGTTCTTGAGCGTAGTCGCGACGGCTTCCTGCCCGACGAGCTCGTCGAACGTCCAACTGCGGTACTTTCTAGCCAGAACCGTGTAAGCCATCTCGCAAACCGTTGTTCTCAACCCCGTCGGGCCGCAAAGCGCCCGTGCAAGGGCCTCCGAACCAACCCCCGATTATCGGACAAAGCCGACCGCATAGGAGACCAGGTGAGCCACGGCACCTGAAACACGAAGGCTGGGCTGCTACCTCTCGGTCCTGACCCGTTGGCCAACGGCTCCATTGCGTGGAACCTGGCCCCCAATGCGATCGGCTTTGCCTGAAAGTCGATCCCGATGCGTTCAGCCGTCCGGCCCGGCTCATTGGTCGCTGGACGCTGCCGGCTGCGAGGTCGCAGGGTTTGGGCCAACCACCGAGGAGCCCTCGGCCCTTGAGGTCTTGCCTCGGGTTGAGTTCTGCACCCTAACCACGGCGCGGGCTGCCGCCCCCTCTCGGTCCGGAGCCGAGGGAGAGGTCGCCTGCGAACGCTCGGGGATATTCTCCAACGAAATGGTCTTGATGTAAACCGGCTCGATGGGACGATCTTTAACCGTGGTGGGCACGGAAGCGATCTTTTTGAGGGTCTCAAACGATTCCTGGCCCACAACCTTGGCAAAGGCTGTCTGGTTCCCCACGAACGACGGTTGGGCGCTCAGGCAGATGAAGAACTGGCAACTGGCGGAGTCCGGGTTGTTGGGCGACCGTGCCATGCCCACCGTCCCGGCCTCGAACGGGATCTTGCTGAATTCCGCCTTGAGCGTTTTGCCGTCCGGGCGAGCACCCTTGTTGTCGCCGGTGGGGCTGCCCCCCTGAATGATGCCGCCGGGAATCACCCGATGAAAGGTCAGATTGTCGTAGAAGCCTTGTCGTACCAGCTCAACAAAGTTGCGGACGTGGTTGGGGGCCTCCGCATAGTAAAACTCTATGGTGATGGTCCCGAGGTTCGTGATCATCTTGGCCCTTTGCTTGGCCATGACGGTCAGCACGGCAGGCTCAGACTGGAGCACCCCCTCGTAGGGCTTCCACGTAAGCTTGTAAACTCCGGGCCGCCTCAGGATGTCGTAGTATTGGGTCAACTCGATTCGCACGCCCAGACAGGCATGGGGCGCAAGGGTAATCAGTGGTACCGGAACCACCGGCCGTTGCGTGACCGTCTCACCCGACACGGTTCCCCGGTCCTCCTCTTCGATCGTCAACGCGCCGAAATTCCTCGCGCTGAAGACATGCTGCAGCGGCAGACCCACCTCCGTGGATGGCATCTCTGCCAGTTGAGCACCCGGAACCTGAAGCCCGACGGGCTCGTCAATCAGGTTAGTCACAGTGAAGGTAGCCCAGACCTTCTGACCGGTCTGGAGCACGGGCTGATCAAGGCGAACATCGGCCCGGACAATCGAGGCCGGGTCGTCGGCGTTACTTTGCCCCGTATCTTCCGCATCCGCACCCACAGTCAGAAGCAGGGTCAGGATCAACGCCCCGGTCGCGCTCCGTGACAACAAGCTGCTCATGAATCCATCCTGTGGAAATACCATCGTCCCGCGCCGACCAGAATCCTAAGTTCCTTCAAATAAAACACTTAGGTCCAAGACAAAATCCGGCATATGGCTCCAGCGGCCCGCATTGGAAACATCCAGTCCCGATCAGCCAGTCTGGACCGCCCTTGCATACGGCCGGGATGACGTCCTCCGGTCCTTATACACCCCTTCTCGGCATCCGTCGCATCCTTGTATCGCAATATCTCTAGCAGCAAGGCTTTAGGCACTTCTCAGGAGGCCGGAAGCGAAGCCGGCCAAGTTGCCGGCCGGCTTGCGGCTCGGACGATGACGTCAACTACCTCGCCAGGTGCCGGGCCCAACCGCCAGCGACCGGCCTCTTTGAAAAGCATCACGACACGGTCCAACTTCGTGCGTCCCCTGCCATCGGGGCTTCGACGGTCGACCACCGCGTGCAGGTAATACTTCTCAGGCTCGGGACTGTCCCCATACAAGCCACTGACCCGGATACCCTCGATGGCCTCCCAGGCGCGCTGGAATTCCTGGCGGGACGGCGGCGTGTGAGTCATGGCGAAAAGCTGCCGAAAGCCGTCATAATCACCCTTGGCGGCAATGGTGAGAACCGATTCGACGAAGGCATTCACCTCCTGGTCAGAGGCTCGCCATTGCTCGGGAAAGTCAAGTCTCAGCGGCTTGGTACTACCGTCGATCTCGCCGCCGGCCCGGTGACTGGGACCAGGAGATGTTGACTTCTTGTCGCCCTTGCCACATTGGCAACCGCCCATGCCGCCGACAACGCATGCAACCACCCAGAGCAGCAGAGCCCTTTTGCGGATCTTGATGAGCAACGGTCGCCTCCGAACGCACCCGGGTTGGATGCGAGCTTGTCGCCTGAGCTCCAATCCTTCATTCGAGAGCGGCATCATACTGCTGCCGGACACGTGCGCCAATTCATCGAGCAACCTACGGCCACCCTCGCCCATTCCAGCTCTGCGTCTCATGGTCGGTCGAGCAGATAGGTCGCGATCTCATGAGGCTTCAGGGTAACGGTTACCTCACCGGCAGGGGACAGCCGCAAAGCCCGGCCGCTGGGACGCTCAAGCAGGTCGCAACGACGCAGGCTGCCGGGGCGCCTCATCTCGGGGAAAACCAGCCGGGCTTGGGCAGTCTCCCAATGGGCATTCCACAGCCGCAGAACCACGCCCGGTCCAAAATCCGCGGGCTTGAGCACGACCAGTTGAACACTGGCAGAGTCGATCATCAACAAGGACCGACTTGGCGACCCGCTGAAACCCGAAACGACCCTCGCCGTCACAGGCCGATGAAACTCATACCCGCCCCTGCTCAGGCCGCCGTCCCCTGTGTCGTTGGCCGTCGGCTGCAACACGAAATCAAAAGAGAAATCTCCCTCCTGCCAGAGGGCGAAATTCGTGTTCCAGCAATTGTTGAACAACATCGCATACAACACGCCGTTGTCGTACTGATGCTCGGAGTCGAAGATGTAAGCTCCGGGCCCGCCGAAACAAACCAGCGGGGTGTCCAGCGGATAGAGGTTCATTCCCGCGTACCGTCCCTCGACCCTCACTCCGTGATGCACGGCCATCACTGCCGCGTTGCACCCCGGCGCCAAATCCCTCGCAGGCACCACGAGCCGCGAGATCCGCTCGACGATGATCCGCGGCTTCGGCAGGTTGATCGGAAACACGGCATAGCCGGCCTCGGCCGCATAAGAGGACCGCTTGCCGAACAACTGGAGATTGATGTGTAGTTCCCGCCGATCACGGTATTGCGTGAAAGTCGTGCGATACCCGCGACAGTCGCCGGAACGTCGCCCCGCAGCCCGGCGAACCGGGCAATCAGCTTCCACTACCACGCGGGCATAGGCTGAGGTGATCTCCGGCCGGATCACGGCCTTGCGGCCACCCAGCGGACCATATTGACTCATCCGATCGTAGTCGCAACGGTGAAAGTAACCGACGGTCCCCTCCCAACAGTTCGTGTGAACCTGGTGAGTAAACTTGTTGAGCTTCCGCCCCCCAGGCATTTCATAGAGATAAGCCCCCAACGGATGGGTCGCGTCAGTGTGGCACCATTGCATCGATCGAGCCCGATCAAACCAACGAATCAAGCCCCCGGCCGTGTGGAACTGCAGCGATTCGTCAGCCGTGTGCAGGGTCAGATTGCCTCCGGACCACTCCGCGACCCGACCGGGGCGCAAGCGGCGAGCTACGGGCCGTACCTCCAGATACAGGTAACCGCACGGCGGCACGAGCGGCGAGACGAATTCCAGGAGTCCCTGCCGCCGCTCATATGGAACGGACGTGCCGTCCGAAGGGTTCAGTAGCTCGAATTCGCCGGATGGCAGACCGCGATCAGCCACCCGGACCGCGCCCGTTCTCGCCCAGGGTAGTGGGTTGAACAGCAGAACGCCTCGCTCTCCACCCGTGCTTCGACGGCCGGCATTCAGGCTGCGAACCAGATCTGCCTCCGCCTGGTCTGTCAATCGGCAGGCCTGCGTCGCAAAGCCCGCCTTATGTTTCCAGGAAGCCACCCAGCGATCCACGGGGGGCGGCGGCTGCCGGCGCACGAACACCTTGCTGATATAGAGCTCGTCTCGAGGCACGAGTTTCCGCCCATCGGTTGAGTGATCCCCCCAGGTGTGCTCCGTGTACAACGCCAGCTTCTCATAAGCCTGAACAAACAGGCTTCTGAGACCGGCGTCCATGTCCTTGCTCTGCGACATTGCTGCCGCAGTCGCGAGCGTCTCCACCGCAGCCAGACGCTCCTTGGTTCGCTTTGCCAGTGCCGTCGGTCCCGCTTGACTGGCGATACCGTAGATCCACCAGTCGGTCAGCTCCTTCCCGAACACGGGCAGCTCATCGCCGTGGTCGTGCTCCACCGCGGTGGCGAAGTCTTCCAGTCTCCCCGTGCGACACACCGGCCAATCGAAGTGCTGCTCGATCCAGTCCATATGATCGAGAAGGTCAAGATTCTGCGGCCCCACGTTATCGCTGGTCATCTGGACGGACAGCCAGTTCTTCCACGGCCAGTCTTGCGGCGGCAGCAGGGGCGTACCGTAGGTGGCGTGATAGTGACACAGCAGCCTTTGCCCGTCCGGCAGCGCCCACCAGAACAGCGGCGGCACTTCCGGCGGGCGGCTGTCGGGGTTGGTGCCAATCTGGAAGAAGCGACCGCCGGCGGCGGCAAAAGCCATGGCCAGCGCCGACGTGTGAGCGGGTACATCGGTCATCTTCGCGGCCTGCGGCACGGGCACGCCGTACCGCTCGGCCAGCCGCCGAGCCGCATAGATGCTCCGACACATCTCCTCGATGCCGAAGAACTCGCTGTGCGTCGTGAAAGGCATCAGACCCCACACCACCTGACCGGCCCGGATGTAATGCTCCAGCCTGCGGATGTACTCGCGGCGGGTACGGCGGGGATCGAGACACTGCTCCAGCAGCCAAGTGGACAGCATCCAGATGAAACGCCGCCCCGCTTTGCGATTCGCCGTCCGATCAAGGTTCTCCAGGAGCTGTTCCAGCAGACGCGTACGATAGAGGCGCAGAACCTCCTGAAACGTCGCTGTGTAACCAAGATCAATGTGGGTCTTGAAAACCACACATATCTCACGCGGTTCGGCCGGATGCAACAACAACGACGCCCGATACGACTTGCCAAGCGAGGTCCGCCACAAGGCCGTGATCGCCACAGGGCGTCTCGGCCGCGGAACCAGCCAGAGGTACGTCCGCGGCTTGTCAAGCGTGTGCAGGTGCTCGGGATACGAGATCAGATCAATCTTGCGCGCCGCCTGTTGCCAGTCGCCGACCCGGAGTCCCAGTTCTCCGCCAGACCCCAGCACCGGCGGGCACACCAGGCCGACGGCCTGCATCATCGTTCCGCTCTGCTTTTTAAGAAACGGCGTCCATACCAGCCGGAAACTGTCCGCAATCGACATATCCTGCTCCATCCTCGCGGCTCGTGAACCCCCCTCACCCATAGCGCGGCCGCTCGACGTTGCGAGGTTGTACCCCCCAGACAGCGGCTTTTCAAATGGATAGGTACGACTCGGGCCTCGCGGCCCTGCATAGGCCGCGACGAGATGAATGCTATAATGCCCCGGGAACCTGAGACTCAGCGTGTTATTCTGGAGTGCCCGTGCCCCATCCCGGTCCCATCCCGATTCCCGAGTCCGGCAGCGACCAAGCTCACCCGCTCCGATTGGTCTTCTGGGAAACCACGGCCGGATGCAATCTGGAATGCTCCCACTGCCGCCGGCTCGATGTCTCCCGCGAATTGATGAGAACCGACCTGACCCCCACCGAAGGCAAGCGACTGATCGATCAAATCGCCGAGACGGGCCGGCCGGTGTTGATCTTCTCCGGCGGCGAGCCCTTGATGCGGCCGGACATCTTCGAGTTGGCCACCCATGCCAGGAATCGAGGACTGATGATCGCCTTGGCCAGCAACGGAACACTCATCGACGAACCCATGGCACGAACAATCGCCCAATCAGGCTTCGACCGCGTCAGCATCTCGCTTGACGGAGCCGACGCCGACACCCACGACCGCTTCCGCATGCAGACCGGATCCTTTGACCGCGCCATCGCCGCCCTGGCACATCTGCGAACCCTGGGCGTGCAGACCCAGATCAATTGCACCGTCGCCCGCCACGACAAGGACCAGATCGAGGCCGTGTTACGCCTGGCAGAGCAAGCCGGCGCGGCGGCCGTGCACTATTTTCTCCTCGTGCCCGTCGGCTGCGGAGAACAAATCGCCGACGACCAGATGCTCGACGCCAAGGAGGTGGAGGACCGCCTTCGACTCATTGATAACCTGCAGCAGACAACCTCCCTCCAAATCAAGCCGACCTGTGCCCCCCACTACTACCGCGTCATCCGCCAACAGGCCCGCGAGCAACACCGGCCGCGTTCAGGGCAAACACGGCAAAGCGCGCTTCACACCATGACGCGAGGCTGCCTGGCCGGCATCGGCGTCTGCTTCGTTTCGCACGAAGGCAAAGTGTTCCCATGCGGCTACCTGCCGCTGGAAGCCGGCGACGTCCGCCGGACGAGCTTCGGGGCCATCTGGCGCAACAGCGAACTGTTTCACGCACTGCGCGACTTCAGCCGATTGACCGGCAAGTGCGGAATCTGCCCGTTCAGGAACGTCTGCGGCGGCTGCCGCGCGAGGGCCTTTTACGAATTCGCCGACTACCTCGCCGAAGAGCCGTTCTGCGCGTATGAGCCCGGACAAGAGGCAAAGACGGATGAAGGATGAAGACCGCCTCGGTCTGCCCGCTCTCGTTCGCCGTGGCGAGATCAGACAAGACGAAGCCGGCCGCCTCTCGCTGAAAGCTGACGCCTGACCACCGAGAGCACGATCACGGCAGCCGGTTCCCCACAACCGATAGCTTCCCGTCGCCGCGACACGCCGCCTGTTCCTTTTCCCACATACGACGAGGCGCCGGTGTATGAGCCGAGCCGCTCGGAAATTGATCACAGCAACGGCGAGGCGAGTCGAGCCAGACCGGTTGCCATCTCTCGCGCAAACGAATGCTTCCCGAAATGACGAGAACGAATCCGCCGGGAACGGGCGGTTAGCGTCTCGAAGTCCTTGTAAAGATCATCGGCCACGGTCGGGCTGTAAAGCATGACGGTCAATTCGAAGTTCAGACGGAAGCTACGTTCGTCCATGTTGGCCGACCCCACCAGAGCAAAGGCGCGATCGATGATCATCACCTTCGAGTGCAGCATCGTCGCATCGTGCTCGAAGATTTCGACGCCGGCCTCCATCAGCTCCGGATAGAAGCTTCTGCCTGCAAAGAGGACGAAATGATGATCCGTCGTGGTGGGAATCAGCAGCCGCACACGCACGCCCCGGTAGCAAGCCGATTGCAGCGCCAGAACCATCGCCGCGTCGGGCACGAAATAAGGCGTAATCACCGAGACGGACGATCTCGCAGCGCTCACTGCGGCGAACAGCAGATGGTGCATCACCCGGATAGGCTGGCCGGGGCCGGAGGGAAGCAGTTGAACCATGTGCTCACCGGCCGGACCCGGCAGCGGGAAGTATTCGTCCTTCACCAGATCCTCTCGCGTCGTGTAATGCCAGTCCTCAATGAAAACCTCCTGAAGATGATGAACACAAGGCCCCTGAATCATCAGATGGGTGTCACGCCAGGGACCGTATCGGGCCAGGCGGCCCCGGTACTCATCACCGATGTTCTGGCTTCCCGTGAATCCGATCCGCCCGTCAACAACGACGATCTTGCGGTGATTGCGATAGTTGACCCGCCACCGCCCATGCCAGGGAATCACCGGCATGGCATACGCCACCTCCACACCCGCCTCGCGCATCGGTCGAACGAACCGCCGCGACAGGTTCCAGCACCCGATGTAGTCCAGAAGCAAGCGGCAGCGCACGCCCTCGCGGGCCTTGCGAATCAACCGGTCGCGAATCGCCTGGCCGGTCTTGTCCGGCTGAAAGATGTAGTATTCCATGTGAACGTGCGACTGAGCCTCGTCAATCGCCTTCTCGATTGCCGCATAAGTCTCCTCGGCATCATTGAAGACCCGGACCGCGTTGCCCGGAGCGGCAATATGCCCCCCGAGACGCTTCGTCAGTCGCGCGAACTCCTTGACAACAGGATCGGTGATGGACAACGGACTGGCGGGGTGCTGCTGCTGGAAGACGCCCCATTTGTGTGCCAGAGCCGCTTCCAGCCGCTTGCGTCTGCGTCTTCGCCGTAGCCGGTGCCAGCCGCCGCGCGGCTCGCCGAAAACCAGGAAAAACAGTATTCCCAACACCGGCAAAAGGCGGACGGCCAGGATCCACGCCAGCATCGAACGGGGTTCCTTTCGCCACCGCAGCACGGTGACCACGGCGACGACAACGGTCGTCTCGTGAACGGCGACCAAGAGCCAGAACCACCAAGGTTCCATCCGATTCTTCCCAGACCGGCTCGTTCCCTCAGAGTCCGCGTGAACCGCCGGGCCAGCCGGCGGCACGTGTTTGCGCCGCGAACAGCTTAAGATGGTGAGTCCGGGGCCTTGGGCCGGCCCCTGTTGCGAAGATTGAGAATCAACTCGACCTCGCCCGGCGTCCGGCCCAGATCCCGGGCGATCTCGACAGGTGAGAATCCGACGTCCGTCAGTTCATAGATCAGCGCATAACGATCTTCCGGCCGATCGGACGCCGGCTTGGCTCCCTCTGATTCCTCTCGGGCCGGCATTCGGGCCGTCGACCCTTCCTGCTGCTGCGTCAGTCGGTGCAGGGCGGCAATCCGCCTGTCTGCGTCATGCATCGCCGCTTCCAGCTTGGCAAACCGGGTATCAATCTCGGCGCTGATCTTCCTCGAAAGCTGCTCCAGCTCAGCGATCAGACTCTCCAGATCGCGGCGCAGTTGCTCCTTTGAACCCGGGGAAACCGGTTCCGGTTCCCGCTGCGGCGTTGACCGCTTCGGCTGATTGGCGTGTTGTCGCAGCTTGCGCCGGGACGTCCATAACAGGTACGTCGTGAGAGCCACAAGCAACGCAAGAGGAAAAAGATTCTGGCTCTCCAGAATCCTGCTCAGCGTCTCTCTGATGCCTTCTCCGAGCACGTGTATGCACCCTATATCGGTCCCCGCAGGTCAGACAGGTTCGCAACCACCGCTTCTTGACCGCCAGATCCGCATGGCGAGCTCCATGACCTCGCGCAAGGGCAGCGACGAACGCTTGGCCGCCTCGCGGCAATCCTCGAATTCAGGCGACGCCGTGACCACGCGGCCCCGCCGGCGCCCGACCTTGATCCGGACAGGGCCGAAGCCGGTTTCAACCGTCTCAAAAGTCCGGGCCAGTTTATGCCGCGAGGCCAGGTGGCTGCGGATGCCGAACGTCGTCGTCTCGGCAAACAGGATGCCCTCTATAGTCTCGCGCAAGGGCGGCGGCGCCAAGACGGTCAGCAGCGTCGCCGGACGATTCTTCTTCATATAGATCGGCGATGAGTAAACATCCAGTGCACCTGCGGCAAACAGCAGGTCGTAAACGTGACCGACGACCTCTCCCGTCGCGTCGTCAAGGTTGGCCTCCAGGACCAGCACCTCATCGGACTCGTCGTCGGACGCACTGGCCCCCACCGCCTCGCCGATCAGAACACGCAGAATATTCGGGCGGGTCTTGCCTTCACGCTTGCCGGCACCGACGCCGATCCGATCCGTCACCATCGCGGGCAGAGGACCAAAGGACCGGGCCACCGTCGTCAGGATCGCCGCCCCGGTCGGCGTGGTCAGTTCAGACATCTCCTCGCAGGCGGCCAACGGCACCCCCTTGAGCAGTCTGGCCGTCGCCGGTGCGGGAACCGGCATCACCCCATGATCACAACAAAGCGTGCCGCCGCCGGTCGGAATCGGCGAGCAGTGGACTTCCTCGATACCCAGCCGATCGAGTGCCACGCAGGCTCCGACGATGTCCACAATGGAATCGATCGCCCCAACCTCGTGGAAATGGACCTTCTCAACGCTGGTGCCGTGCGCCTCGGCCTCGGCCTCGGCCAGCCTCGTGAAGATGGCCATGGCCCGCTCGCGAACAGCACTGGGCAACCGCCCGTTCTCGATGATCTCGCGGATGTGTTTCAGGTGCCGGTGCGGCTTATCGGCAGCCTCGATGCGAACCTCGAACTGCGTGGCCGCGAAGCCCTGCTTTCGGATGCGCTCGGCCGCAAGTGCGTACCCCCCTATGCCCAGCGAGGCCAGGTCTTCCCTCAATTCATTCAGACACAGTCCTGCATCCAGCAGGGCGCCGAGGATCATGTCCCCGCTCGCCCCGCTAAAACAATCGAAATACGCGATACGCATGAAACCCTTCCCGGACGGCTGACACTCGGCCGTGTTCCTTCTGGTGGACTCCTACGGAGTCTATGCCGCCGTCGCGCGGTTTGCAACGACATCAATTGACCGCCCCGACAACGGGCCAGCGACAGAAGCGGCGGCACTCCCCGCGGCTGACCCGGTTGTGGCGAACGCAAGCCGAAAGCAGAACCGCTTCAGCGGTCTTTCCTGAAGGGCAATCAGGCCGGTCGTTTTACGACTGGTTCACAGTGGGCCGATTCCTCCTTCTCTGTGTTACCCCATCAAGCCCTCTGAAACGGGCCG
This sequence comes from Phycisphaerae bacterium, assembly GCA_035384605.1. Lineage (NCBI taxonomy): Bacteria > Pseudomonadati > Planctomycetota > Phycisphaerae > Phycisphaerae bacterium. The sequence continues at coordinate 14,423 of DAOOIV010000024.1, read as the reverse complement.
AGACCATGGAAAGGAAGAAGAACCGCGGGCGACCACCAACCGGCCGTATAACGGTCGGCCTGTCAGCCGGCCTTTGGCGGCCCCCCTGAAGGAGGTTGATCGCCCAACCTGGACCGGTCGGCATGCCCGCCCAGACTGTCACGCACCTCCCGACAACCGACTACGCGCCAGGCATTGCGATTGCTAGAATCCCGTAAACTCTGACCTCGGTCAGGAAACACGGAGAGACACCAATGTCAACCAGGTTCAGAATCGCTGAGCGACTGCCAGAGCTGGTCAACCGCGTCATGACCAGCTACAACGAGGATGAACGAACCCGCCATCTCGATCATGTTTATCTGCCCGGCCGAGCCGAGATCATCGAGATCATCCACCTGCTGCTCGAATTGGCCTACCCCGGCTACCACGGCCGGCAGAACCTCAACCAGCACAACGTTACCTTCCACGTCGGCGAGCTGCTGCCCAAGCTCGGTGAGAAGCTACACGAGCAGATCTTCCGGGCCATCTGTCACAAACGACGCACCGAGTGCAACGAAGACTGCGCCGCCAACCGATGCGAACAGGACGCGCGGGACATGACCATGCGGTTCATCGAGACCGTACCCGCCATTCGCGAAATGCTGGCCGGCGACGTCCAGGCCGCCTACGACGGCGACCCCGCGGCCGCCAGCATGGACGAGATCATCATGTCCTACCCCGGCGTGCTCGCGATTACCGTCTATCGTTTCGCCCATGAACTGTACCTGATGGATGTGCCACTCATTCCGCGGATCATGAACGAGTGGGCCCACTCCAAGACGGGAGCCGATATCCACCCCGGGGCAAGGATCGGCCGCAATTTCTTCATCGATCACGCGACCGGCGTGGTTATCGGCGAGACTACGGAAATCGGCGACAACGTCAAACTCTACCAGGGCGTGACCCTTGGAGCGCTGTCGTTCCCGAAGGACGCCCGTGGCCGTCTGATCCGCGGACACAAGCGCCATCCGACCGTCAAGAACAACGTCACCATCTACGCCAATGCCACGGTCCTCGGTGGCGAAACGGTCATCGGTGAAGGAGCCGTCATCGGCGCATCCGTCTTCCTGACCAGCAGCATTCCGGACAATGCCACCGTCCGAATGAAGGATCCGGAGCTCACCGTCCGCAAGCGCGAACCAACCGACACCCGAGCCGAGCCCTGGAAACTGGACTTCCAGATCTGAGGTTCAGCGGTCAGCAGATGGCATTCCGGGGTCTCCGGTGCCCTACATGCACAAGACGCCGGGGACCATGCCTGCGGCTCTACCGCCTGCCTGGCCCACGGCTCTGCATCGGCATGCCCCAAATACATTGACATGCCGTCTCTGAAGACAAAGCAGGAAAACTCGCTTGGAATGTGTGCGAAACCGAGGGCGCCAGTCAGTAGATCAGTGTCGAGGTTGCCGTGGCGACCAAGACCTGCCATGTTCTGCAGCCAAGACTGGCAGGTCTTCGCCACTTGCGCCCGGCCGGGAAGCACACCATCCGCGCGGCTCATGTCGCCCGACCGGCCGCACGTGTCGCGCGTGCTCCGCCGGTCCGTGCGACCATGCCGACACAATCGTCGGCAGCACTTTGGAGTTTCCCGGAAAGGCTTCGATCTGATAGACTGTCTGGAAAGCCGGGAGTCAACCCCGGATCCAATCGAGCACACAGGCATCTGCCCCCGGCCACCCACCAGGAGGACCAAGGACATGAAAGAGACACTCTCTCGACGCGGCTTCATGAGTGCGGCGGCGGCCGGAACGGGGGCGGCTTTGTTTGGCCGGACGGTTATGGGCCAAACCGCAACGGATCGCAAGGCGGACGGACGGACGGCGTATCCGCCGGTGAAGATCCACCGGGTCTACGTCGGCCGGCAACGTGCGGCCTGGCCGAAACCGGCGTTCAAGCCCGAGGATGAGGTGCCGGTGTTCGAGCGGAAGCTGGCGGAGCTCAAGGCACGTATGGGCGACGTTGAGCTGGTCGGTGGGGAGCTGGTTCAGACGGCCGAAGAGGCTGCCAAGCTGATACCGAAGCTCAAGGAGGCCGATGGGGTGCTGCTGATCCACCTGGCACTCGGCGTCCTGCCTATCTTGCAGCAGATCGTCGATGCCGGACGGCCCACCGCGTTCTTCTCGCAGCCGTTCAGCGGGCACGAATGGATGTTCGTCCAGCAATGGCAGAACGCGGGCAAGAAGGTCGCCCTGTTCGCCACCCGTGATCTGAACGAGCTGGCCGACGCGGTCAATATCGTGGCCGTGCCAGCCCGGATGGCCCGCTCGCGGCTCGTGGTTGTCGGACGGCCGGCCGGCACGCCCCCCGCCATCGTGCCCGAGAGAGTCAAGGAAAAGCTTGGCGTTGAAGTCATCCCCGTTTCCGTCGAAGAGGTGATCGAGGCACACAAGAGCGTCGATCCGAAACTGGCCGAAGCCGAGGCCGAGCAAATCTGGATCAAGCAGGCCCGCAAGATCATCGAGCCGACACGCGAGGAGATCATCAAGTCATCCAAGATGTTTCTGGCGATGAAGGCCATCCTGACCGCCAATCGGGCACAGGCCATTACCATCAATTGTCTCGGCGGCATCCCGATCGACATCCTCGGCTATCCGTGCCTGGGGTTCACGCGGCTGTTGGACATGGGGCTGGTCGGGGCGTGCGAGGCGGACATGGACTCATCACTGACCATGCTCATCTTCACTTACGCCTTCGGCGTGCCGGGCTTCATCAGCGATCCGCTGTTCGACACCTCGAAGAACGCCGTAATCCATGCTCACTGCACCGCCCCCACGCGGATGGATGGGCCGGCCGGCGAGCGGGCGCCGTTCATCATCCGCACGCACACCGACGACGACAAGGGAGCGGCGCTTGAAGTCGAGATGCGCCTCGGGCAGGTGATCACTTGCGCCAAGCTGGTCAACCTCGACACGATGATTGCCTCGACAGGCAAGATCATCGAGATCCCCGACTTCGACGACCGTGGCTGCCGGACACAGATCACCACCGAGGTGGCCAACGCCGCGGCGATGCTGGCCAACTGGGGCGCCGGGCTGGTCGACGGCTGGGTGCCGCAACTTCACCGGGTGGTCTTCTACGGCGACCGCCTGGCCGGGGTGCGCCAACTGGCACCGCTGATGGGCTTCAAGGTGATTGAGGGCATATAGCCGTCCGAAATCCGGCGAATCTGAGCTTGTTCGCAGCGGGCAGACCCATTACCATCCGAAAATCACCAGTATTGCCCTTGGCAGGCAACGGGGCCGCACCTATCATTCTCGTCGCACCATTCATCATTCTTGACTCCCCGACGTTGCGGCATCCAATGCCGGGGTTGATCTTCTCGCGGTTTTCGGTCAACCTGAGAGCAGCCACCGATGCCCGCCGGCGGCCGCGTTCGGCGCCCCCCATCGCCGAAGAGCCGGCGGGCGGCAACCACAGCCCGGAGGTGACAAACATGCCTACCCGGCGAACGCTGGCCTTCAGCATCGCTCCATACGTGTTGTCAACAATGCTGCCTGTCTTGGCCTCTTGGTCTGGTTCGATGGCCGAACAACCGTCACTTGCGCCGGAATTCCCTGGGGTTCTGCCGAAACCCAAGGACTACCGGGAAAACGGCCCACCCCGCCTGCTGGTCCGCTCCAGCGGCGTCCTTCGCATCCAGATTTTCGGAAAGCACGCTCCCCTGTCCGCCGGCCGTCAGGAACTGATCGAGGCACTGCAGGACCTGGGCGTCCGAGCAGAGGCCAACAACGAGGGTGCTCGCGTTCGCATCGGCATCAACGCCGACTGGCCGGGAGGCACCGCCCATCTGCCAAAGCCCACCGGCGAACGGCCTCAAGCCTATGCCCTGACCGTCACCACGGCCGAGGACGGCAAGACAACCGTGGCCATACGCGCCACCGACGCCATCGGCGCATACTATGGAATCCGCACGCTGATCCAGTTGCTTGATCGCACGCCCGAAGGCGTCACCATCAGGCAGGCCCAGGTACGCGACTGGCCGACCTTCACCCTGCGCATGTTCAAGGGTCAGTGCTGGTACTACCGCGACAACCTGATGTTTGTCCGGTGGGCCCCACAGTTCAAATGGAACACGTTCGGTATTTGCTACACCGATTGTCCCGACTGGCGCAGCCCGCCGGAATCGTATCGGACCATGGTAGCCGACGCCTGCAAAACCGCCGCAAGCCAGGACACCATGCAGATCATGCAACTCGGCAACCCCTACATGCTCAAGGAAAAAGCCATTCGGGCAACCTCCGACACCGACATCGAGACGCTGGCGACGTTCTTCGAGTTGTCGCTGGCCAACGGCAGTACCGCGCTCATGCTCTGCCTTGACGACTTTGCATTCCTGCCCGACGAGGATCGATCACAATTCGAGAACCTCGCCGGGGCCAACGCCAGCATCGTCAAGCGTTTCGCCGAGCGGATTTGGGCGAAACACCCCGACACCCGGATCCTTCTCTGCCCGCCGCCCTACTGGCTCACCGCCAACAAGGCCCGCGGGTACCAGTGGGCTCACGACTACCTGCGCGACCTGTGCGCCAACATCCCACCCCAAATCTCCATCGTCTGGACCGGCCGCGAGGTGACTACCGTGTGCCATGAAACCGCCGATATCGAGGCCTACCAGGAACTGATCGGCCCCCCCCGCCGCCTGTTCCTCTGGGACAACACGTTGAAGATGCCCCCCGGCTGGGGCAACGTGTTCCGCATGAACGCGTTCCTGGAAACCTGCGACCACATCGCAACCAGCGCCTGGCCGAAGATGGCCGATTACGTCCACGGCGCGGCCGGCATCAACACTTATGGACCGGCCGAGATCTACAAAGTGCCGCTGATGACCGCCGCCGACTACCTGTGGAACCCCGAGGAATACGATCCGAAAGACTCCTTGCGCCGGGCTCTCTATTGGTTCGATACCAACCACGAAGTCGGACCGATGGTCCACCGCTGGGTGAACGATCTTCACCAGACGCTCTTCGACAAGCGTCTGGCGTTCCTCAAATCGCCGACCGAAGCCGGCCTCAAGGAGATCAATGAGTTGACCGCCAGGTATCGGGTCGAATTTGATCGCATCGCATCGATGACATCCAACAAGGCGCTGGTTGAGACGCTGCAACCTTACCTGCGACGTCACACCGAAGCGACGGCCGTTCTCTCAACGGTTCTGGATGGCTGGTCGACAAGAAACACCGACAAGGCGGCAACCAAGGACAAACTGACCCGCGCCAGGACGGCTTTCGACCGCTTGGCCAAGACTCTTGAAAAAGGAGACCAGGCCGGCCGGCAGCACGGCTTGGTCCGCCAGGAACTCGAACAGGCGACTCGCAACGCCGTCGACGCCCTTATCGCAAACGTCGCTCAGTCACCCGGCAACTGACCGGCTGTCCCTCCGGACGAACCGATGGCCGTGCCGGAAAAAACCTTGCCGGCGTTGTAGCTGCTCCGGACAAACGGACCGGCGGCAACCGCCGCGAAGCCCATTGCCCTTGCTTTGACGGCAAGCTCCTCAAATTCCTCGGGCGTATAGTAGCGGACGACCGGCCAATGCTCCTTGGATGGCTGAAGGTACTGCCCGATGGTCACGATGCCACAGCCGACCTCCCGCAGATGACTCAGTGTCTGCCCGATTTCGTCGCCGGTTTCTCCCATCCCGATCATCAGGCCGCTTTTGGTCGTGATCGACGCGTCAATCTGCCCCACCAGTCGCAGCACTCTCAGCGAGCGCCGATAGTCGGCCTGAGGGCGAACCTGCGGCGTCAACCGTTCCACCGTCTCGATGTTGTGGTTGTATACGTCGGGCCGGGCTTGGCACAATGCCAGGATGCACTCTTCACGAGCATGGAAATCGGGCGGCAGCACTTCGATGGTCGACTCCGGCAGGCGGGCACGAACCTCGCGGACGCAGGCGGCAAAATGGCTCGCCCCCTCGTCCTCCAAATCGTCGCGGCTCACGCTGGTGATGACCACGTGCCGCAGACCAAGCCCGGCGACAGCCTCGGCCAGACGCTGCGGCTCATCCCCGGCCGGCGGCAAGGGCCGACCGCGACTCACCGCACAAAACCTGCAACTCCGCGTGCAGGTACTGCCCAGAATCATGAACGTAGCGGTCCGTCGCGACCAGCACTCGGTCACATTCGGGCAACGGGCCTCCCGGCAAACGGTGGCCACACCGCCGGCCTCGACTACCGCACGCGTGGCCAGCATGGCCGCATCCGGCCTCGGACGTTTCAGCCAAGGCGGTAGTCGGCCGGTGCGAATCTCATTGACCGGAGCAGCCATGTCGCCCATTCAACCTCCTGGCATGCACGTTTGCAAGCCGAGCCGGCGTATGCGACGATTCCGGCCATGAATTCTCCATCATCACGCAGCACAGCAGCGTTTCTCGCCTGCATCGTCGTCTGCACGACAGGTTGCAGCAGGCGACCCCAGCCGTCTACCGCCAAACAGGCTCGCGAGGTTATGGGCACACTCGCCGAAGTCACGGCCGTCGCCGCCGATCGGACAACCGCACAAACGGCCGTCGAGGCCGCCTATGCCGCGTTCGAGCAAGTCAACTCACTTATGAGCGATTATCGCGACGACACCGAGATCTCGCGGCTCAACTCCCTGCCGCCCGGCGAATCGCTCGTTGTCTCACCGGAAACCTTTTTCGTACTTCAGCGCGCCGCCGAGGTGTCACAGGCCAGTGGCGGGGTTTTCGACATCACCTGCCGGCCGCTGGTCGCCTTGTGGAAACAGGCAGGCCAGAACAACCGGCTTCCAGACCCGTCCGCGATCTCAGATGTTCTTGCGGCCGTCGGCTGGACCAAGCTGGCTCTTGACCCCCCAACCCGCGGCGTCACCAAGGGCGTGGCCGGTATGCAGATCGATGTCGGGGGTATCGCCAAAGGCTATGCCCTCGACCTGGCCGCCCGGCGCATGAAAGCCGCGGGAGCAACCAGCGGCTTGATCGACGTCGGCGGCGATATCGTCGCCATGGGCAGACAGGCAAACGGAGACCCCTGGCGAATCGGGGTCCAGCATCCCTTCCAATCCGGCCTGATCATGAAGCTGGCCCTGAGCGACCGAGCCGTCGCCACCTCCGGCAACCAGCAGCGATTCACGGTCATCGGAGGCCAACGGTATTCTCACATCATTGACCCGCGCAACGGCCGGCCGGCCGAACAGGCCCCCAGCGTCACCGTCATCGCCCCGGACGGCATCAGCGCCGACGCGTGGGCCACGGTCTTCAGCGTGCTGTCGGTTGAGCAGGGAGCAAGAAAGGCCGAAGAACTTCCGGACGTCGAGGTCATGTGGATCGCCGGCGACGCAACACAACCTCAAATCGCCAAGACGCCCGGTTTCGGCAAATACATCATACCTTAGCCGAGCATGCGGGTTCGCCGCCCTCAGATCGGCCGCCGACGGCTTCATCCTGGGCCAGTATCTCCGCGTATTCGGGCTTGGGCTTGCCGAAAAACATCATGACGCCCGACGGACACTTGTTGATCGCCTTTTCGAAGTCCTCCTCCCCCGTGTAGTTATCGTAGTTCAGATATGAGAGGTTGTCGCGGACCTCGAAAAGCTGCGCGAAGTTCCGCTGACATGCCTTGCACCCCATACAACCGACCTTGCACACCTGCCTCACGCTGCGAGCAGGCTCCTTGTTCGAACAGGCAACCACAAGCATCCGATCCTGCTTGAACGGCACCATGCGGATAATGTTGCGAGGACACGCCCGCACGCAGGCCCCGCAACCGGTGCATTTCTCATAATCAACCACCGGATGCTCCTCGATCATGTGCAGGGCATCGAAGGGGCAGGCCTTCGCGCAGTCGCCGAACCCAAGGCAACCGTACGTGCAAGCCTGCGTTACGCCGACTACGTTCGCTTCCACGCAACTGGCGACGCCGTCGTAGGGCACCCGGCCCAGCTTGTCTTCAGTCTTGGCGCCGCAGTGAACCACCGGGCGATACGGAAAGGTCTCAACGACCTCGACGCCGAGAACGCGAGCCACGGCCTGGGCGGTCTTCGATCCTCCGACCGTGCAGCCGTCAACGGGCGCCCGCTTCTCGACCACCGCCTTGGCAAAATCGGCGCAGCCCGCAAATCCGCATCCGCCGCAGTTGGCGGCCGGAAGCACGTCCAGCACGGCCGGTATCCGCGGATCCTCCTCGACCCGCAGCTTCTCCTTCGCGATGCCCAGCAGCATCGCAAATACCAGCGTCAGGCCGAACAGGACAACCCCGGCGATCAGGACCACGTTCATCGCACCATCTCCAGCTTACTTGCCCATCCCCGCAAAGCCCATGAACGCCAGCGACAAGATGCATGCGGTCAGCAGCGTAATAGCGGGGCCCCGCAGAGCCTTCGGCACGTCGCTGAACCGCAGGTGCTCGCGAATGCCGGCCATGATGGTGATCGCCATCATGAAGCCGATACCGCCGGCAAAAGCGAACACCGTCGATTTCAACAGACTCGCCCGGTAGATTTCATTCATGTCAATCAACAGACACGCCCCGAGAATCGCACAGTTGGTCGTGATCAGCGGCAGGAACACGCCGAAGGCCGTGTAGAGACTCGGAAAGAACTTGCGCAGATACATCTCCACCAGTTGCACCATCGACGCGATGACCATGATGAACGTCACGTACTTCAGGAAGTACAACGACTCGGGATTGCCCAGCCACGCCCCGATCGGCGTGAGAATCCCGTGGACGATCAGCCACGTCACAATCCCCGAAATGGTCATCACAAACGTGACCGCGCAGCCCATGCCGAAGGCCATGTCCACCTTTCGAGATACACCCAGAAAAGGACAGATCCCAAGGAAGGTCGACAACACGAAATTGTTGACCAGGGCCGCCCCGATGAAGATGCCGATGAGTACGCCGATGTCCATCAGGCACCCCCTCTCGCCGACCGCATCCGGATCTGCGTGATGATTCCGATCACCACTCCGAGAGTCAGAAACGCCCCGGGCGGCATGATCATGATCACCCATGCGTGCGGCTCGAACACCTTCGGATCGCAAAGCAGAATCCGCCAGCCCGGCAGCGTGATGCTACCCGCACCCAGCACCTCGCGCACCAACCCCAGAAGCGTCAACGCCAGCGTGAACCCCAGACCGCACCCGAGGGCATCGGCCAGCGACCGCAGCAACCCGCTCCTGGACGCAACCACCTCCGCCCGGGCAATGATGATGCAGTTGACGATGATCAGCGGGACAAAAGGACCGAGTTTCTTGCTGACCTCGAAGACGTACGCCTTGAGCACCAGATCCGCGATCGTCACAAATGTCGCTATCGTCAGCGTGAAAACCAGGATGCGCACGTGCGGCTGAATCAGATGACGGAACAGGCTGGTAACCATGTTCGACATCACCAGAACGAAAATAACCGCCGCCCCCATAACCAGGGCATTGTCCACCGAATTGGTCACCGCCAGCGTCGGACACATGCCCAGCAGTTGAACCAGGACGGGATTGTTCTTGATGATCCCGTCCACAAACTGCTGAAGGTTCGATCCGTTCTCTTCGGCCATCGACCTGCTCCTCAACGACTCTCCGCCGTGGCGGGACGATCCTGCTTTTTCAACTCGGGCCGCACGCGCTGAATGGCCTTGTTGGCAAGGTCCGCCACCGCCTTGCTCGAGATCGTCGCCCCGGTCACCGCCTGTACCTCGTTCTTGCCTTTGATCGGGGTCCGCTTGACCACCGTGGTCTCCATTCCCGCGGAGAGACCCTGGTACTGATCCGCCCAGACCTTGTCCGACTCGCTTCTCGGCTCGGCGGCGACCTTGTTGCCCAGCCCCGGCGTCTCCACATTTTCGATCACCTTCAGACCCGTGATCGTCTCGGCATCCGCCGACAGGCCGATCACCGCCCTGATCTTGTCCGCGAAACCCATGCCCGCCGCGTCAATCGCCCAGCCGATCAGCTTGCCGTCGCCGTCCAGGCATCTGAAGACTTCTCGATCATAGCCGGTCACGGGCAGTATCTCGGTCTTGACCGTCCCGGGAACCACCGTGCCGACGGCCTCGTTCAGAGCCTTCTGCTGATTGACCCGAATCGTCGGCTGCAAACTCGTCTGTGCCCCCGCCAACAGCACCGCGAACACCAGCCCCAGCAACAGAATCAGCCACGACTCGGCGACGAACTTGCTCATCGATCGCCTTCTCCTTCCGCTCAACCCTGCGGCACATGCCCGCCGAACGGCGTCGGCACGGTCCAGCGCTCAATCAACGGCGTCAATGCGTTCATGATCAGAACCGCGTACATCACACCTTCGGGGTATCCGCCGAACACCCGGATCAGAATGACCAGAACGCCCACGCCCGCTCCGAAGATCCATCGCCCCAGCGGCGTGATCGGCGCCCCAACGTAGTCCGTCACGATGAACAGGGCTCCGAAAAGCATCGCCCCGCTGTTCAGGTGGTACAGGGCCGAAGCGCACTTGGCCGGTGCAAAGTGATGGGCAATGGCCGCAAAAACCATCGCCGCAACCAGCATCGCGACCGGCTGGCGGTAATCGGCGGTGCGGCGAATGAGAAGATATCCCCCGCCGATCAGACAGGCCAGGGCACTCGTCTCACCGATGCAGCCGCCAACCTTCCCCACGAACAACGGCCACATGCCCGGCAACACGTCGCTGTGGAACTTGGCCGCGGCCAGCGGCGTCGCCTTGGTAACCGCGTCAACTCCGACGGTAAGCAATGTCCCCGGCTCAGACCACGTGGTCATCGCCACGGGAAAGCAAATCATCAGAAACGCCCGCCCCACCATCGCGGGATTGAAGAGGTTGTGCCCCAGGCCGCCAAAAACGGCTTTCCCCAGGCCGATCGCGACCACGCCGCCGATGAACGCCATGTACAGAGGCAACTGGGGCGGCAGCGAGAACGCCAAAATCATGCCCGTTACCAACGCCGACCCGTCGCCGAGTGAAGCCAGGCTGCGTCCGCGGACCAGATTCGCCGCTCCCTCCGCCGCCAGGCAACCCAGAACGGTGATGATCGTCAGCCAAGCAGCCCGAGCGTGATAGAACAGAATCGCGGCAACCAGAAGCGGGATAAGCCCCAACACGACGTCAAACATCACGCCCCGCGTGGTCCGCCCCGCCGCCAAGTGCGGCGCCGCACTGACCAAAAACTGGTCCGGCCCCTTAGGCTGGGCAGCCTCGGCCGGTAAAGTTGTATCACTCATCTGAACTCGTGCTCCTGGCCCTGTGAATGACGATCACGGGCCCGACCGCCTCGCAAGACCCGTGCTGGGCTCTCCTCTCATTTCTGCTTCCTCTGACTTGCCATCAGTCGAACCTGGTTCTTGCCGGCCCGGATGTACTGCGCCAGCGGTATGTGAGCCGGACACACGTATGAACAGCACCCGCACTCACAGCAGGCCGCCATGTCATACTGATTGGCCAGATCGTAATCACGGAACTTGACCGCGTGAGCGATCTTCGTCGGCGAGAGATGCAGCGGACAGTTGTCCACGCACCGGCCGCACCGGATGCAGGGACTCTCGTCCCACCGAACAGTCTCCTCCTCGCTCATCACCGTGATCCCGCCCGTCCCCTTGACCACGGGCACGTTCAAATGCGGCACCGTCGGCCCCATCATCGGACCACCCGCGACCACCTTAACCGCCTCAGCCGTCAACCCGCCACAAGCCTCTATCAGCTCCGAAAACATCGTCCCCACCGGCACCAGCCAGTTGCCCGGCCGTGCAACCCCTCTGCCGGTTACTGTGACGACCCGGTGAGTCAGCGGCATCTTCTTCACGACCGCCCGCGCGATACTGTGGGCCGTCGCCACGTTAACCATCACTACGCCGACGTCGAGAGGCAGCCCCTTCGGAGCACTGGGAACAGTGCGCCCCAGCACCGCGGGCACCAATTGACGCTCGCCGCCCATAGGATACTTCGTGGCACAAATCGCGATCTCAATCGGCCGCCCCTGGCAGGCCTTGCGCATCGCCTCGATTGCATCAGGCTTGTTCTCCTCGATCGCAACAATCGACCGCCGCGCACCCGCCGCATGAGCCGCCAGTTGCAAACCGACCACGATCGCCTCCGGACACTCGACCATCAAGCGATGATCGGAAGTCAGGTATGGTTCACACTCGCAGCCGTTGAGAATCAGCGTATCGACCGGACGTTCCGGATTTCGCCGCAACTTGATGTGCGTCGGAAATGTGGCTCCGCCCAAGCCTACGACCCCGCAGTCCCGGATCGTCCGGCAAATCTCATCAGGATCGTACCGCGACGGGTCCACGCCGCTCCAGTCGCGGTTCAGGAACTGCGACAGGAAATCCGCCGGAAGCGCCTGACCGCCTTCCGCCGGCTTGATCCACAGCGCCGGCACGCGACGCCCGCTGGGAAGAAGAACCACCCCTGCCCCCGCGACCTTCCCGGTCACGCTCGCGTGAATCGGCGCCGCCACCGGTGAATCCGTGTCCGCCAGCTTCTGACCGTAGCTCACATCGTCTTTCGCCTGGACCAACGGAGTGCAGGCCGCGCCGATGTGCTGAACCATCGGCACAGAGATCTCGCCCTTCGGTGCGAACAAACGGATCGGTTCTGTCTCCGAGTATTCCTTGCGATGCGGAGGATGGATGCCCCTCGCGAAACTCTTGAGTCCTGACAGCCGCTCCCGCAACACGGCCACTACCATCTCACGCTCCTTCGTCTGTCTGCCGCTGCCGCATGATTCGGATCAACACCTTTGCCACAGCGATCCCCAGAACAATCCCGACAGCCATGCCGGCAATCTGCCAGCCGGCGCTCGACCCGGGCTCATGGCCGGCCCACATCCGCCACGCCAGATGAGAACAGACAATGGCCGATGCCAACGGCAACAGAAAGACCACCGCCGCCCGCAGTGCCAAGCCGCCCGTGCCATCGGGCCCGACCGGGCTGTTCGCACCCGCGAGCGGACACTCCTGCCCGCCCCTACAGTGGCCGCAACCTGTCCAGAACCTTTCCAGCCAATTCAACGCTGATCCCTCAGCAGCATAGCCGCGCCGCCTCTGCCGCCATCCAAGCGTTAAAGCACAGTATTATCGAAGCTTGTCTGCCGACTGCAAGACCGTCCCCCTGAATATCGGCTCAAGCCGCGAACAAGGAAAAGGGCATGGGCGGCAAGCGGATCGCCCATGCCCCGATACGATACCAGTGTGTCCGATTCAGCTCACCGGCAATCAGCAAGCAGACGGACACCACGTCGATGCCGATCCGGCCAGACGTGTCATCGGGAGTCGATGATGATGTTGCCGACGTCAGTTTGCAGATTGATCTCCGCACCCCCGCCGTTCAGCTTGGCAACCACGTGCGTCAGCGTGTCGGTCGTGACTGTAACAGCCGTGAAGCCGGTCTTATCAAAGTGGACCGATCCGATGCTTGCGGCTGCGTCCAGATCGGCAGCCACGCCGGCCGGCAGATCGATGTCAATGGATCCTGCGTCAATTGCCACGTCCACCACATCATCAGCCGCCAGAGCCGCAATATCGATCACCGCCGACCCCGCCGATACCGTCGCATTCAATGACCCGCTATGCGAGGTCACCTTCACATCGCCGGCATCGGCATTGGCCGTCAGGGCCGCCGTGCAGCCTTCGGCCACCACCGTTGCGGCCGCACCATCCAGCGTGCTGGCCGTGTCCAGACCGCCGGCCTTCACCAGGCCGACTTTCTGAGTCACCTCCACACCGTGGCCGGGTGGAAGAGTCACTGTGATTCTGTACTTGGCCACTCGGGCACGCGAGAAAACGCTCGTGATCACCACGTCATCGTCGTTGACGACCATGTTGAACTTGCCCTCGTCGCTCGTCGCCCCTTCCACCGCCTTGGCCGCGACAACCAGACGATTGTCCCCGCCGGTGGGCTCGGTGATGGTCACCTCCATCTGGGTCAACAGGTCCTCTGCATCCTCTTCGCTGGCCGCGTAGGCCACACGAACGATTTGCACCGTGGCTTGCGTTGCCGTCTCCTCCACCTGCACCTTGGTCGTGCCAAGTTCGTTGGATACAACGACGGATGCGCCGGCCGGCAGCGTTACGTTCCGCGTCTCCGTCGATGTCACCATCTCCGGTGTGACCAAAGTGATGGTGCAACTCGGCGCCAATACAAGTGGGATTCCTGAAACCAGCAACAATCCTGCAAGCAACGTTGAACGCTTCCGCATGACGTGTCCTCCCAAGCTTTGTCTCGGAAATGAAACTCCGACCACCAGAACGGTAAATACCCCAAATTCTATGACCCCTCATGTGTCCGCAGAACCTAAAAAGCTCACCAAACTGCCACTGACGGAGGACCGACAGTAGCCAGGTTCAGAGCGATATAAACCTGCGGATGTGCGGGAAAATGGCAGGGCATGGTCTAAGCCCTGCGAAGTCACAAGGACGGAGCAGGACGAAAACCTGCCAATCTTGGCCTGCAGAATAT